>NZ_JASCPA010000045.1:0-42907 GCF_029959715.1 Pseudomonas sp. PS02288
GGCGATGCGTGATCGCATCGCCGCCCGGTTCCTCGACGGTTTCAGGCCCTCAGCAGACGCCGGCGGATGCCTTCGGGCATGGACGAATCCGCCGCCGTGTCCGCTGCGGCCGGCTCCAGTCCCAGTTCCATCAGCCAGTTCAGCGCCAGCTCGTGCAGCCGGGCCTTTTCATAGATCGGCCAGGCTTGGCGTGCAGCGGGAAACTGCTCCAGCTCGTAGCCGAAGGTGCGCAGCGGTCGCCGGCTCTGCAGGGCCGCCGCCAGCAGCGGATGGGCGTGCGGGTCGTGCAGGTCGAAGAGGAATGCCTCGCGCATGTCGATGCGGTCGGCGGTGTCCAGCGGCGGGATGCCGGCATAGCGCTCGGGATCGCTTTCCAGCTGATAGAGGGTTTGCGTGTCTGGGTCGTCGGCATCCAGCGAGATCAGCTGGCCGCTGTGCAGATCGAGGTAGTGCTCGAGGGGGCCCGGATCGTCCAGTGCGCGTTCCAGGCGGTGCATGTCGATGGTCAATACGCGCATATCGTCGGCCTCCTGGGGTTTCCACCCGCAGTAGACCATAGCTACGGCGACCCGTGCGGCGCCCTTCGCGCGGGCGCCGACGACGGGGCGATCAGGTTCGGAAGCGCGCCACGCGCTGTTGCAGTTCGGCGCCCAGGCGGGCCAGCTCGACGCTCGAGGCCGCGGTCTCCTCACTGGACGAGGCGGTCTGCTCGGAGATGTCGCGCACGTTGATGACGCTGCGGTTGATCTCCTCGGCGACCACCCCCTGCTGTTCGGCCGCGGCGGCAATCTGCTGGTTCATCGCCTGGATGGTCGACACCGCCCGGGCGATGTCGCCGAGACGGCTGCCGGCGCTGCGGGTCAGCTCGACCGTGCTTTCGGTCAGTGCCCGGCTGCTGTCCATCAGGCTGGCGGCGCGCTGAGTGCCGCTCTGCAGGCCCGCGATCAGCTCCTCGATCTCCTCGGTGGATTTCTGCGTGCGTTGCGCCAGGCCGCGTACTTCGTCGGCGACCACGGCGAAACCGCGTCCGGCGTCCCCGGCACGGGCGGCCTCGATGGCGGCGTTGAGCGCCAGCAGGTTGGTCTGCTCGGCGACTGACTTGATTACGTCGAGCACGCTGCCGATGCGCTCGCTTTCCTGCTTGAGCAGGCCGACCGCGTCGTTGGAGCGGCTCACTTCGGCGGCCAGGCGATCCATCTGCCCCACCGCGTCGTTCACCGCGGTTTCGCCCTCACGAGCCTGGCGATCGGCAGTGCTGGCGGCGAGCGAGGCTTCCTCGGCGTTGCGTGCGACTTCCTGCACAGTGGCGGCCATCTCGTTCATCGCGGTGGCGACCTGGTCGGTCTCGCTCTTCTGGCTGTTCACCCCGGCGCTAGTCTGCTCGGTGACCGCGGACAGCTGTTCGGCGGCGCTGGCGATCTGGGTGACGCCGTCGCGGATATGCCCGATCAGCTCGCGCAGGTTGAGGGTCATGCGCTGCATGCTCTTCTGTAACTGGCCCAGTTCGTCCTTGCGCCGCACCTGAATGTCCTGGCCTAGGTCGCCGGACGCGATACGTTCCGCCGCGACCAGGGTGAGGTTGAGGGGGCGGGTGATCTGCCGGGTGATCAACGCCGCGGCGAACACGCCGATCAGCAGCGCCAGCGCGGCGCTGATCGCGAGCAGCCCGCGGGTACGCCCGGTTTCGCTGGTGCGCTTCTCGTTCTGGATCTGGTAGAGCTGCTGGGCGATCTGCAGGAAGCGCTCACCCTCGCTCTGCATGGCGGCGAACTGAGCGGCAGCCGCATCGCTGGCGGTCCGGAACTGTACGACAGCATTACGGTAAGCCTGCAGGGCGGTGGCGATTTCGCCCAGGCTGGCATCCGCCGCGCCGGTCTGCTGGCCCAGTTGGGTGATGCTGCCGATGGCGGCGTCGACGGCGTCGAGCGCGGTCTGTTGCACGCTCGGATCGTTGCTGTAGGTGTAGCCGCGCACCTGGTAGCGCGCCTGCTGCACAGCGAGGCGCAGTTGGGCGACGAGGCGGAACTCGGCGAGCCGGGTAGCATCGTCGAGCGCGCTGTCACCGAGCACGCGCTGCTCCAGGGCGGTGATCAGTTGCACGGCGTGATCGGCATTGCTGCCAAGGCTGGCGCGGGCAGCCTCGCGGGTCTGGTAGGCCTGGCCAAGCAGCTCGATGGCTTTCTGGTAGGCGTCATTGGTGGCGTCCTGCTCGCCAACCAGTTCCATGTCGTCGGGGTCGAGGGTCGCGCCCAGGTCGTCGGAGATCTTGTCGATGTCCTTGAGGCGGCCACGCAGCCGTTCGGCTGTGGCGGGCTCTTGCTTGATCAGATACTGCAGGCGGGAGACGTTCAGGTCCTTGGTCATTTCGCCGAAGCGCGCGGCCGCGCCCAGTTTGTCTCCTCGCTCGATGGTCTGTCCCAGGCTGAACCAGCCGGTTAGGGTGATCAGCAGGGTAAGCAGCAGCACCAGGCCGAAGCCCAGGGCGAGTTTGAGTTTGACGCTAAGGTTGTCGAACCAGTCCATCGCGTGTCTCCACGACAAGAAGGCCATTCCCTGGGGGCGGGATGCTGCGCTTATCGGCCGCAGGTCGCGACTCTATAAAGGTGTAGGACAATTTTAGAAGCGAACCGTGAAAATCCGCAGGGCGCGGGTTCAGTACAGGCGTGCGAGGAGGGCGGTGACGGCGGTTTCGACCCGCAGGATGCGATCGCCGAGCTGCACGGGCGCCAGTCCCGCCGCGATCATCTTCTCGACTTCATAGGGAATCCAGCCACCTTCCGGGCCGATCGCCAGCGTCACCGGAGCGTCGATGCCGCGCGGGCAGGCAGGGTAGTCGCCCGGGTGGGCGATCAGACCGAGGCTGTCGGCAGCGACCGATGCCAGTCGATCCTCTACGAAGGGCTTGAAGCGCTTCTCGATACTCACATCCGGCAGCACCGTGTCGCGCGCCTGTTCCAGACCGAGAATCAGCTGTTCGCGGATCGCGGCAGGCTCGAGGAAGGGCGTCTGCCAGAAGCTCTTTTCCACCCGGTAGCTGTTCAGCAGGACCAGCCGCGGAACGCCCATGGCGGCGACTGTCTGCAGCACGCGGCGAAGCATCTTCGGGCGCGGCAGGGCGAGCAGCAGGGTCAGCGGCAGCTTGGCCGGAGGTGCCTGGTCGAGATCGACCTGCAGTTCCGCTTCGTCGGCTTGCAGCCGCAGCAGGCGCGCCGTGCCCATCGCTCCGCCCAGGCGGCCGACGCGCAGGCTGTCGCCGGCCTCGGCGCGGTGCACGTCATGCAGATGGGTGAGGCGGCGATCGCGCAGGATGGCCCGGTCCGCCGCGACGAAGTCGGCGTCTTCCAGCAACAGCAGGTTCACGGCAGTGGTGCGGGCGGCTGGTCGGTGCTTTCGGCTTCTTCGCGCTCGTCGCGGCTCTTGCGCACGAAGCGCGAGAACAGCAGGCCGACCTCGAAGAGCATCCACATCGGCACGGCCAGCAGGGTCTGCGACATGGGGTCCGGCGGGGTGAGGATCATCCCGACCACGAAGCAGCCGATGATCACGTAAGGGCGGATCTTCTTCAGGTAGGCGACGTCGACGACGCCGATCAGCGTCAGCAGGACCACCGCGACCGGAATCTCGAAGGTCAGGCCGAAGGCGAACAGCAGGGTCAGGAAATCCAGATAGCTGTTCACGTCGGTCATCGTGGTGACGCCTTCCGGCGCCTGGCTGATGAAGAAATGGAACATCAGCGGGAACACCAGGTAATACGCGAAGGCCATGCCGGCGTAGAACAGCACGATGCTCGACGCCAGCATCGGCACGGCGATGCGCTTCTCGTGCTTGTACAGGCCCGGCGCGATGAAGCCCCAGATCTGTCCGAGGATGATGGGCATCGCCAGCAGCACCGAGACGATCATGGTCAGCTTCAATGGCGCGAGGAACGCCGAGGCCGGATCGATGGAGATCATCGTCGCGCCTTCGGGGAGAAAGCGCCGCAGCGGTTCCGAGGCGTAGGCGTAGATCTGCTTGGAGAAGTACAGCAGGCTGATGAAAATCAGGAAGACCGCGGCCACGCAGCGCAGCAGGCGCGTGCGTAGCTCGGTGAGGTGCGAAACCAGGGGCATTTCCTGGTCCTGTTCCGGTATCTCGCTCATGGGTTGCGCGGCGGCTCTGGCGTGACGGGGGTGTCGACTGCTGGCGGCGATAGGGCATCGCTCTTCGGCTCGGGATGCAGCGCGGCCTCCACGGTCTCCGGCGAAGCGGCGGCGGGCTGCTCCGGCGTGGTGTTCGTCGGCGGCTGGATGCTGCGCTTCATCTCGCGCTCCAGCGACAGGATGTTCTCGTTGTGCAGCTGCCGGCGAATCTCGTCGGCGCCGATTTCGCGCTCCACTTCCTGCTTGATCGCATTGAAGCTGCGCTTGAGCCGGCCCACCCAAAGGCCGGCGGTACGCGCCGCGCCCGGCAGGCGCTCCGGTCCGAGAACCAGCAACGCCACCAGGGCGATCAGCAGCAGTTCGCCGAAGCTGATACCGAACATGGATTAATCCTTGCGCGCCGGCTCTTCGACCTTGTGCGCCTGGGCGTCGATGGTGTGCGGCTGCTCGAGCGGCGTGGTCGAGGCCTTCGGCTCTTCGGTCGGGCGCTCGTCGTCGTTCATCGCCTTGCGGAAGCCCTTGATCGATTCGCCGACATCCGCGCCCAGGCCCTTGAGCTTCTTGGTGCCGAAAACCAGTACTACGACGATGAGAATGACGATCCAGTGTTTCCAGTCGAAAATGCCCATGGAGAACCTCGTGTGATTAGTGGGAGTCGGAGCGGGCGGCCTTTTCGGCATGCCCGGAGAGGCCGAAGCGCCGGTCCAGTTCGTCCAGCACGGCCTGCGGATGCTGGCCGAGGGCGGCGAGCATGACTAGGCTGTGGAACCATAGGTCGGCGGTTTCGTAGATCAGGTCGCTGCAGTCGCCGCTATTGGCGGCGTCCTTGGCGGCGAGGATGGTTTCCACCGATTCCTCGCCGAGTTTTTCCAGGATCTTGTTCAGACCCTTGTGGTACAGGCTGGCTACGTAGGAACTGTCGGCCGACGCGCCCTTGCGCGCCTCGAGCACTTCGGCCAGGCGGTCGAGCGTGTCAGTCATGGTGATGGCCCGCCGCATAGATGGCTTTCGGGTCTTTCAGCGGCGCCTCGACGGTCTTCCAGTCGCCCTCCTGGTAAAGCCGGTAGAAGCAGCTTTCGCGCCCGGTGTGGCAGGCGATGCCGCCGACCTGCTCGACCATCAGGATGATCACGTCGGCGTCGCAGTCCAGGCGCAGTTCGTGGAGCTTCTGTACGTGACCGGAGTCCTCGCCCTTGCGCCAGAGCTTGTTGCGCGAGCGCGACCAGTAGATTGCCCGGTTTTCCGCGACGGTCAGGCTCAGCGCCTCACGGTTCATCCAGGCCATCATCAGCACCCGGCCCGTACGGTGGTCCTGGGCGATGGCGGCGACCAGGCCGTCGGCGTTCCAGTTGATCTCGTCAAGCCAGTCTTTCATGGTGTCTTTCCGCGCCGGCGCGCCCTGTTCGCAGGGCTCGCGCCGTACTGCCAGTGTCTATGGAGGGGACCTAGTGTGCCAGCCGATGACGCGGCTGGCTATCGGCGCACGACCAGGTAAAGACCCGCAGCGGCCATGATCCACATCGGCCAGGCCTCGATCGCGTTCAGCGATCCGGCGTTCGCGGCGAGTACCGCACCACCGCCGAGCAGGGCTGCACCGAGCAGGCGCAAGATGCCGCCGTCGCGACGTTCGCGCCAGGGCGGCGGAGGGTCTTCGGCATGCGGTTGCGACATCCGTTCGAGCAGGTCACGGGTCATGTTGGCCAGGTGCGGCACCTGTTCGAGTTGTGTCTGCAGGTTGCGCAGCAGGGTTTTCGGGCTCATCCGCTCCTTCATCCAGCGTTCGAGGAAGGGTTGCGCGGTGGTCCACAGGTCGAGGTCCGGGTAGAGCTGGCGTCCGAGGCCTTCGATGTTCAGCAGGGTCTTCTGCAGCAGCACCAGCTGCGGCTGGATTTCCATGTTGAAGCGCCGTGCGGTCTGGAACAGGCGCAGCAGCAACTGGCCGAAGGAAATGTCGCGCAGCGGCTTCTCGAAGATCGGCTCGCAGACGGTACGGATCGCCGCCTCGAATTCGTTGACCTTGGTGTCCTTGGGAATCCAGCCGGAGTCGATGTGCAGCTGCGCCACCTTGCGGTAGTCGCGCTTGAAGAACGCCACCAGGTTGCGTGCCAGGTAATCCTGATCTTCCGGCGTGAGGCTGCCGACGATGCCGCAGTCCACCGCGATGTATTGCGGGTTCCACGGTTGCTGGGTGCTGACGAAAATGTTGCCGGGGTGCATGTCGGCGTGGAAGAAGCTGTCGCGGAACACCTGGGTGAAGAAGATCTCCACGCCGCGCTCGGCGAGCAGCTTCATGTCGGTGCGCTGGCTGGCGAGGGTCGCCAGGTCGGTGACCGGAACGCCGTAGATGCGCTCCATCACCAGCACTTTCGGCCGGCAGTAGTCCCAGTGCACCTGCGGCACGTAGAGCAGCGGCGAGCCGGCGAAGTTGCGCTTCAACTGGCTGGAGTTGGCCGCCTCGCGAAGCAGGTCGAGTTCGTCGTAGATGACCCGCTCGTAGTCGCTGACCACTTCCACCGGGTGCAGGCGGCGCGCCTCGCTGGACAGCCGCTCCGCGAGCCGGGCGATCAGGAACAGCCAGGCGATGTCCTGGGCGATCACCGGCTTGAGCCCCGGACGCACCACCTTGACCACCACTTCCTCGCCGCTGTGCAGGCGCGCGGTATGCACCTGGGCTACCGAGGCCGAGGCCAGCGGTTGCTGCTCGAAGCGGGCGAACA
The DNA here is from genome assembly GCF_029959715.1 of Pseudomonas sp. PS02288. Lineage (NCBI taxonomy): Bacteria > Pseudomonadati > Pseudomonadota > Gammaproteobacteria > Pseudomonadales > Pseudomonadaceae > Pseudomonas > Pseudomonas sp. PS02288. Next base: position 6,857 of record NZ_JASCPA010000045.1, read on the forward strand.
GCCGGGCGATCGGCGCGCCGAGCTGCGACTCGATCAGGGCCACGGCCTGTTCCGGCGGGAACGGCGGCACCTTGTCCTGCAGGAAGCTCAGCTCGTCGGCGATATCTTCGGGCAGCAGGTCGCGGCGCGTGGAGAGAATCTGGCCGAACTTGATGAACACCGGGCCGAGGCCTTCCAGCGCCAGGCGCAGGCGCTGCCCGCGGCTGTGCGGCGAGGTGCGCCGCGGCAGCCAGCGCCAGGGCAGCAGGTAGCCGCAGACGCGCAGGTACCAGGGCAGCGGCAGTTCGAGGACCAGGTCGTCGAGGCGATAGCGGATCACCACGAAGAGGATGCGGAGCAGGCGGCTTAGCGCGGCGAACAGCTTCATGCTTGGGGCTTGGGTCCTTGGACGAGACGCTCGACACGCGCCTCAAGACGGTCGAGGGCCAGTTTCAGCGCATCGAGTTCGGCGAAACGTGCTTCGGCTTCGCGGGCACCGACCAGGCTGGCGGTTTCCTCGGCCAGGTAGTCCTTGAGGTCGAGACGCAGGCTGTCGAGGCTCTGCTCGGCCCAGTTCGACGCGCCCCGCAGGCGGCTGCCGAGGACATGGCTGGCCACCGGTCCGATCCAGCGCGACAGCTCGTACTCCCAGTCCAGTTCGAGGTCCTGGAGTACCGCGGACAGTTCCATCAGCACGCCGCTGTCGCCGTCGATCTGCACGTCCGGGCGATGCAGCACGGCGGTCTTCTGCCGGCTGGTGGCCAGGCGCAGCAGGGTGCCGGCAGGGGCGCGCAGCACGCAATCCGCTGGTGCCGCCCATTGCCGGGCCAGGCGCAGGCCGTCCGCGTGAGGCAGGATGAACAGGCGCACGGCGGGCGAGGCGCAGTCGACCTCGATCACCTTGCCGGACAGCCCGGCGAGGCGCGCCTGTGCACTGCTGTCCAGCGCGAGGATACGGTTGATGCCGCTTTCGGCGGCGGCGAGCAGGGCCTGGGTGATCATCAGGGCTTGATTCCCCGATGCAGGGCGACGATGCCGCCGGTCATGTTGTGGAAGGTGACCGCGGCGAAGCCGGCATCGGCCATCATGCCCTTGAGGGTTTCCTGATCCGGGTGCATGCGGATCGACTCGGCAAGGTAGCGGTAGCTGTCGGCATCGTTGGTGATCAGCTTGCCCATCATCGGCAGCAGGCTGAACGAGTAGACGTCGTAGGCCTTGGACAGCAGCGCGCTGGACGGTTTGGAGAACTCCAGCACCAGCAGCCGGCCCCCCGGCTTGAGCACGCGCAGCATCGAGCGCAGGGCGTCTTCCTTGTGGGTGACGTTGCGCAAACCGAAGGCGATGGTCACCACGTCGAAGTGATTGTCCGGGAAGGGCAGCTTTTCCGCGTCGGCCTGGACGAACTTGACGTTGCCGGAGACGCCCTTGTCCATCAGTCGATCGCGGCCGACGGCGAGCATCGAGGCGTTGATGTCGGCCAGCACCACTTCGCCGGTCGGGCCGACCAGGCGCGAGAACTGCCGGGTCAGGTCGCCGGTGCCGCCGGCGATGTCGAGCACCCGGTTGCCGGTGCGTACACCGGAGAGCTCGATGGTGAAGCGCTTCCACAGGCGATGAACGCCGCCGGACATCAGGTCGTTCATCAGGTCGTACTTGGCCGCCACCGAATGGAACACCTCGGCGACTTTCTGCGCCTTCTGGCTCTCCGGCACGCTCTTGTAGCCGAAGTGGGTGGTGGGCTCGGCGTCTTGGCGGTTAAGCGGATCGTTCATGTCGCAGGCACCGGTGGATAAAAGTGGCGGCCATTCTAAACCGAAAAGCCGACGCCAGGCGCCACGCGCTGTGCGCTGCGTGCGCCGCCGTGGGGCGTGGCTGGTCGCGCTTGATATAGTGTCGCGTCCAACTGCCGCAGCAAGGAGCCTGCATGTCCTCCATCCGCATCGAACGTGAACATTCCCTCGGCCTGGAAGCCGCCCGCGGCAAGGCCGAGGCGATCGCCGCCCGGCTCGCCAGCGATTTCGGCGTCAGCTCGCAATGGGCCGGCGACGATCTCGAGCTGAGTCACTCGGCGGCCAATGGGCGCATTCAGGTGCAAGAGAACAAGGTGTGCGTCGAGTTGAAGCTGGGCCTGATGCTCGCCGCGATGAAGGCGCCGATCCAGGCGAAGATCGAGCGCAGCCTGGAGAAGGCACTGGGCCAGGCGTGAGCCTTAGAGCATCAGTCTGACCACCGATTCGCTGGGGTCGCGCGAGCGCCCGGCGGCGGAGAGTTGCTCCAGGTACTCGGCCCAGAGTTGTTCCTGGTGCGTAGCCAACTGGTACAGGTAGTCCCAGCTGAACAGGCCGCTGTCGTGGCCGTCGTCGAAGGTCAGCTTCAACGCGTAGTTGCCCGCCGCCTCCACCTTGCTCAAGCCGACGTCGATCTTGCCGTACTGCAGGATCGGCGTGCCGTGACCCTGCACTTCGGCCGAAGGCGAATGCACGCGCAGGAATTCTGCGGGCAGGCTGTAACGCTCGGCGCCGTATTCCAGGTCCAGGGTCTTCGACGCCTTGCGCAGTTTGATCGCGGTGGGGACGCGCATCGGTGGAACTCCAGCGGATTCACCCGCGCCGAAGGATCGGCCCTCGCCGCGGGGCAGGTTCAGAGAATGTAGCGCGACAGGTCTTCGTCCTGCGCCAGTTCGCCGAGGTGGCCGTTGACGTAGGCGGCATCGATGCGGATCGGCGCGCCGTTCTGCTGCGAGGCCAGGTCGCCGGCGCTGAACGAGACTTCCTCGAGCAGGCGTTCGAGCAGCGTGTGCAAGCGCCGGGCACCGATGTTCTCGGTCTTTTCGTTGACCTGCCAGGCGATCTCGGCGAGGCGCTTGATGCCGTCCTCGACGAATTCGATGTGCAGCCCTTCGGTCTTCAGCAGCTCGCGGTACTGCTCGGTGAGCGAGGCGTGCGGCTCGGTGAGGATGCGCTCGAAGTCTTGCGGCGACAGCGCCTTGAGTTCGACGCGGATCGGCAGGCGGCCCTGCAGTTCGGGCACCAGGTCGCTGGGCTTGGACAGGTGGAAGGCCCCCGAGGCGATGAACAGGATGTGGTCGGTCTTGACCATGCCCAACTTGGTGTTGACCGTGCTGCCCTCGATCAGCGGCAGCAGGTCGCGCTGCACACCCTCGCGGGAGACGTCCGCGCCGCCGGCGTTGGCGCGCTTGGCGACCTTGTCGATCTCGTCGATGAAGACGATGCCGTTCTGCTCCACGGCTTCCAGCGCCTTGGCCTTGAGTTCTTCCTCATTGACCAGGCGCGCGGCTTCCTCGTCGCGGACCAGTTTCAGCGCTTCCCTGACCTTCAGCTTGCGGCTCTTCTTCTTGCCCTTGCCCATGTTGGAGAAGAGGTTCTGCAGCTGGCTGGTCATTTCCTCCATGCCGGGCGGCGCCATGATTTCGACGCCGGCCGGGGCTTCCGCCACTTCGATCTCGATGTCCTTGTCGTCCAGCTGGCCTTCGCGCAGGCGCTTGCGGAACAGTTGGCGGGTGTTCGAGTCGCCGCTCGGCACCGCGTCGTCGTTGAAGCCGGTGCGTGCCGGCGGCAGCAGCGCGTCGAGGATGCGTTCCTCCGCGGCGTCTTCGGCGCGGTGGGCCACGCGTACCATTTCCTGCTCGCGGAGCATCTTGATCGCCGCGTCGGCGAGGTCGCGGATGATCGATTCGACATCGCGGCCGACGTAGCCGACCTCGGTGAACTTGGTCGCTTCCACCTTGATGAACGGGGCGTTGGCCAGCTTGGCCAGGCGCCGGGCGATTTCGGTCTTGCCGACGCCGGTCGGGCCGATCATCAGGATGTTCTTTGGTGTCACCTCGGGGCGCAGCTCGGCCGGCAGCTGCATGCGCCGCCAGCGGTTGCGCAGGGCGATGGCGACGGCGCGCTTGGCATCTTCCTGGCCGATGATGTGGCGGTTGAGTTCGTGGACGATCTCGCGGGGCGTCATGGACATAGTGGTTGGCTCGTTGCAGACGTTGGCCGCGCGGCGCGCGGGCCGGGCGGCGGAGGGAGGTGGAGACGCGTCAGATCGCCGAATCCAGCTCTTCGAGAGTGAGGTTCTGATTGGTGAAGACACAGATCGAACCGGCAATGTTCAATGCGCTTTCGGCGATCTCGCGCGCCGACAGCTCGCTGTGCCGGAGCAGCGCCATGGCCGCGGCCTGGGCGAAGCCGCCGCCCGAACCCATGGCGATCAGGCCTTCCTCGGGTTCGACGACGTCGCCATTGCCGGTGATGATCAGCGAGGCATCCTTGTTGGCCACCGCCAGCATGGCTTCCAGACGGCTCAGCGAACGGTCGGTACGCCAGTCCTTGGCCAGTTCGACGGCCGCGCGCACCAGGTGGCCCTGATGCCGCTCGAGCTGGCTTTCGAAGCGTTCGAAGAGGGTGAAGGCGTCCGCGGTGGCGCCGGCGAAGCCGGCCAGCACCTCACCGTGGTAGAGGCGGCGAACCTTCTTCGCGTTGCCTTTCATCACGGTGTTGCCGAGGGAAACCTGGCCGTCGCCGCCCATGACGACTTTGCCGTTGCGGCGAATTGAAACGATGGTGGTCAAGGGGAACATCTCCACGCAGCGGGGCATTCTCGCCCGAATGGAGATTCATATTGGGGCGCGAAACCGCGGCTTCAAGCCGTCCCGCGATTGCAGCCCGCGCGCCGGACCGGCGCGCCTGAAGCGTTCGGGCCTCAGCGCACCTGCCGCTGTTGCAGCAGCAGGTTGCCGAAGCCGCTGGCGGAGAGCTGCTTCTGCGCGCCGGCCAGTTGTTCCTTGCTGACGAACGGGCCGACCAGCACGCGGTACCAGACTTCCTCGCGCACAGTGCCGGACTCCACCTGCACCGCCTGGCCGAGCAGGATGATCTGCGCGCGCACCCGGTCGGCATCGGCCTGCTTGCGGAACGAGCCGGCCTGCAGGAAGTACTGCGTTGTCAGCGGTGCCTTGGCCACCGTCGTCGCGTTCGCCGGCGTGTTCGGCGCGGGCACGGAGACCGGCGGGGGCGGCGGAGGCACCTGGCCATTGAGTGCCGCCTCGGCGCGCGCGGTATCGATCTTCGCCGCCTGCTCGGGCGTCACCGGCGTGGCGGGCGGCGTGGCCGGCATCGAGTCGGGCGGCACTATCACTTCGGATTCGGGCAGCAGCGTGTAGAAGTCGTACTTCGGCTTCACCGGGCCGGCGACTTCGGCGGCGGCCTTCTGCGCGGCTTTCTGCGCGACCTCGGGTTTGACCCGCTTGATCTTGTCGTCGCCGGGCTCGAGCTTCATCAGCAGCACCACGAAGGCACCGATCGCCAGCCCGCAGGCAAGCCACAGCCAGCCCGGGATGGGTTTCTTCGAGGGGGCCTGGTAGCGGCTGGCGCCGCGCTTGGGGGGAGCCTTTTTCTTTGCCGCCACTTACATGCGCTCCAGGGTCTGCAGGCCCAGCAGTTCGAGGCCCTGCTTGAGGGTGCGCCCGGTCAGCGCGGCAAGGCGCAGACGGCTCTGGCGGGTTTGCTCGTCCTCGGCGGCGAGGATCGGGCAATGCTCGTAGAAGCTGGAGAACAGCCCGGCGAGGTCGTACAGGTAGCTGCACAGTACGTGCGGCACGCCTTTCTCGGCGACGTTGCCGAGCACTTCGCCGAACTGCGCCAGCTTGCCGGCCAGCGCCAGTTCCTGCTCGGCCTGCAGGACGATGCGTCCGTCCAGCTCGTGATAGCCCTTGCCCAGCTTGCGGAACACGCTGGCCACGCGGGTGTAGGCGTAGAGCAGGTAGGGCGCGGTGTTGCCCTCGAAGCTGAGCATCTGCTCGAAGTTGAAGCTGTAGTCGCTGCTGCGGTGCTTGGAGAGGTCGGCGTATTTCACCGCGCCGATGCCCACCGCGTGGGCGATCCGGCGCAGTTCGGCGTCGTCCAGTTCGGGGTTCTTGCCCTTGACCAGCGCATAGGCGCGCTCTTCGGCCTCGTCGAGCAGGTCGACCAGCTTCACCGTGCCGCCGTCGCGGGTCTTGAACGGACGGCCGTCGGCGCCGTTCATGGTGCCGAAGCCCATGTGTTCGAGCTGCATGTTCGGCGGCACGAACCCGGCGCGTCTGGCCACGGCGAAGACCATCTGGAAATGCAGCGCCTGGCGCTGGTCGACGAAGTACAGCGCGCGGTCTGCCTTCAGCACGCCGGCGCGGTAGCGCGTGGCGGCGAGGTCGGTGGTGGCGTAGAGGTAGCCGCCACCGGCCTTCTGCACGATCAGCGGCAGCGGGTTGCCCTCGGAGTTCTTGAACTCGTCGAGGAACACGCAGCGCGCGCCTTCGCTTTCGGTGAGCAGGCCCTTGGCGTCTAGGTCAGCGACCACCTGGGCGAGGTCGTCGTTGTAGGCGCTCTCGCCCTTGACGTCGGCCATGCTCAGCTTCACACCGAGGCGGTCATAGACCTTCTGGCAGTGGCTCAGGGAGATGTCGTTGAAGCGGTGCCACAGGCGCAGGCATTCGGCGTCGCCGGCCTGCAGCTGGACCACCAGCCCGCGGGCGCGGTCGGCGAATTCGGCGGATTCGTCGAAGCGTTTCTTCGCCGCGCGGTAGAACCCTTCGAGGTCGGAGAGCTCGGCGTCGCTGCCCACCGGCTGCTCCTGCATGAACGCTAGCAGCATGCCGAACTGGGTGCCCCAGTCGCCGACGTGGTTCTGCCGGATCACCTCGTCGCCGAGGAATTCCAGCACCCGCGCCACGCCGTCGCCGATGATGGTCGAACGCAGGTGGCCGACGTGCATTTCCTTGGCCAGGTTGGGCGCCGACAGGTCGACCACCACGCGCTGCGCCGCACCGCCCTTGCGCACGCCGAGGTGCGCGTCGGCCAACGCCGCTTCCAGGCGCCCGGCCAGGGCGTCGCTGTTCTGGAAGAAGTTGAGGAAGCCCGGCCCGGCGATTTCCACCTTGGCCAACTGCTCGTCGGCGGGCAGCGCGGCGATCAGTTTTTCCGCCAGGTCGCGCGGCTTCATCGCCGCCGGCTTGGCCAGCATCATGGCGATGTTGCTGGCGAAATCACCGTGGGTCTTGTCCTTGCTGTTCTCCACCTGGATCGTCGGCGTAAGGCCCTCGGGCAGCACGCCGTCGGCGACGAGGCGTGTCAGGGCTTGCTGGATCAGCTGGCGAATCGTGTCTTTCATAGTCTGCTCGGTCGGCCTTGGCGGGTCGAAAACCGCGGATTATAGAGGCAGTCAGGAGCCGGGCGCGAGGACGTAGGGTGCGCCATGCGCACCGAGCCTCGGCTGCGCGGGCGATATGCCTTTTGTCAGAACAGATCGATCGGGTCCACGTCCAGCGACCAGCGCACCGCGCGGCCGCCGGGCAGTTGCTCCAGGCGCGGCAGCCAGACGCTCATCAGCCGGTGCAGCGGTGCGCGGGCGTTCGCTTGCAGCAGCAACTGCGCGCGGTAGCGACCGGCGCGGCGCTCCATCGGTGCCGGCACCGGGCCGAGCAGTTCGATGCCGCTCAGCTGCAACTCCTCGAGCAGGTGCTCGGCCTCGCTGCAGGCCTGGTCGAGGAAGTCTTCGGCCTGGCCGGGTTTGTGCGCCTCGCCGCGCAGCAGTGCGAGGTGGGCGAACGGCGGCAGGCCGGCGGCGCGGCGTTCGCTCAGGGCTTGCTCGGCGAAGGCGAAATAGCCTTGCTCGGTGAGCTGCACCAGCAGCGGATGGTCGGCCAGATGGGTCTGGATGATCACCGTGCCCGGCTCCTCTGCGCGGCCGGCACGCCCGGCGACCTGGACGATCAGCTGCGCCATGCGCTCGCTGGCGCGGAAGTCGGCGGAGAACAGCCCGCCGTCGGCGTCGAGGATTGCCACCAGGGTGACACGCGGGAAGTGGTGGCCCTTGGCGAGCATCTGCGTGCCGACCAGCAGGCATGGCTCGCCGCGCTGGATGGTGCTGAACAGGGTGTCCATCGCGCCCTTGCGCGAGGTGCTGTCGCGGTCGATGCGCAGCACCGGGTACTGCGGAAAGAGGATTTCCAGGCGTTCCTCGGCGCGTTCGGTCCCGGTGCCCAGCGGGCGCAGGTCGACCAGGCCGCATTTCGGGCAGTTCGCCGGGCGCCGTTCGCTGTGCCCGCAGTGGTGGCAGCGCAGTTCGTTGGAGCGTTGGTGCACGGTCATTCGCGCGTCGCAGCGCGGGCAGGCGCTGATCCAGCCGCAATCGTGGCAGAGCAGGGTCGGCGCGAAGCCGCGGCGGTTGAGGAACACCAGCACCTGCTGGCCGGCCTCCAGCGTCTGCGTGATGGCCTGCTGCAGCGGTGCGGAGATGCCCGCGTCCAGCGGCCGGCTCTTGATGTCCAGGCGCAGGAAGCGCGGCGGTTTGGCCCCGCCGGCGCGCTGGGTCAGGCGCAGCAGGCCGTAGCGCCCGGCGTGGGCGTTGTGCAGGCTTTCCAGCGAGGGCGTGGCCGAGCCGAGGACGATCGGCACCTTGTCCTGGCGCGCGCGTACCAGCGCCAGGTCGCGCGCGTGGTAGCGCAGGCCTTCCTGCTGTTTATAAGAGGCGTCGTGTTCCTCATCGACGATGATCAGCCCCGGATGCTTCAGCGGGGTGAACAGCGCCGAGCGCGTGCCGATGACGATGTCGGCCTCGCCGTCGCGCGCGGCGAGCCAGGCGTCCAGGCGTTCGCGGTCGTTGACGTTGGAGTGCAGCAGGGCGATCCGCGCGTTGAAGCGCTGCTCGAAGCGCGCCAGCGTCTGCGGACCGAGGTTGATCTCCGGGATCAGCACCAGCACCTGCTTGCCGGCTTCCAGCGCCTGGCGGATCAGTTGCAGGTAGACCTCGGTCTTGCCGCTGCCGGTGACACCGGCCAGCAGGAAGGCCTGGAAGCCACCGAAGCTCGAGCGTATCGCTTCGCAGGCGGCGCGTTGCTCGGGATTGAGCGGGAGTTCCGGCTGCGCCAGCCAGCCGCCGGCGCGTTTCATCGGTGTGCTGCGGCGCACTTCGACGCTGACCAGGCACTTCTCCAGCAGCAGCTCCAGGCTGTCGCGGTTCAGCTGGAGCTTGCTCAACAGGGAATGCGCGACGCCGTGGGCGTGCTGTGCCAGGGTGCGCAATGCCTCGCGCTGGCGCGGGGCGCGGGTGAGGCGCGGGTCGTCGAGGCGGGCGCCTTCGGCCACATGCCAGAAGCGCTCCTGCCGCGCTTCCGCCGGCTCGCCCTGGCGCAGCAGCACCGGCAACGCCCAGCTCAGCGTGTCGCCCAGGCTGTGCTGGTAGTACTGCGCGGTCCACAGGCAGAGCCTGAACAGCGCCGGCGGCATCGGCGTCTGCTCGTCGAGCAGTTGCAGCGCCGGGCGCAGCTTGTCCGCCGGAACCTTGCTGGTTTCGCTGGCCTCGACGAGGATGCCGATCACCTCGCGCCGACCGAACGGCACGCGCACGCGCATGCCCGGCTGCAGGCTCGCGGCCGTCGCGCCCAGCGGTGCGCGGTAGTCGAACAGGCGGCGCAGCGGCGAGGGCAGGGCGAGGCGGAGGATGAGTTCGGGCACGCGCGGGTCCTTGAATTTGGGCGGCGTCGATCTTAGCAGTCCGCGACCTCCAGTCGCCGATCCCGCGCATGCTCGCACGTGTTTTCCGCTGACGGACGGCGAGGTTCGCCGCTTGCAGGTCTTCGATGTCGGGCGTATATTCCGCGGCTCGTTTCCGTGCGGTACTCGACATCGGGTCGGGTGGCGGCACGCCAGACACAGAGGAATACACCATGAAAGCCGATATCCATCCGAATTATGTCGAGATCGACGCCACCTGCAGCTGCGGCAACGTCATCAAGACCCGCTCCACCCTGGGCAAGAACCTGAGCCTGGACGTTTGCTCCGAGTGCCACCCGTTCTACACCGGTAAGCAAAAGGTGCTCGACACCGGCGGCCGTATCGACCGCTTCAAGCAGCGTTTCGGCGTGTTCGGCGCCAAGTAAGCGCGAGCTGCCAAGGAAGGCCCATGGGTTTTCCGGAGCTGTTGAAAAAGGCGTCCCTGGTGGGCGCCTTTTTCGTTTCTGTCTCGGCTGTTCTGCCGTCGCTCGCGGCCTGTCCCGCACCTCCCCAGTCGCTGCACCCCGTCGAAGTCCGTCGCGTCGTCGATGGCGACACGCTGCGCCTCGCTGATGGGCGCAGCGTGCGCCTGATCGGTCTGAATGCGCCCGAACTGGGCCGCGACGGACAACCCGCCGAAGCCTTCGCGGAGATGGCGCGCCGGCGCCTGGAGGCGCTGGTGGCCGCCAGCGACGGCCGCGTGATCGTGCAGCCCGGGCGTGAGGCGAAGGATCGCTACGGGCGCACCCTGGCGCACGTGTTCGACAGCCGCGGGCTGAATCTCGAGGAGCGCCTGCTCGCCGAGGGGCTGGGGTATCAGGTCGCCATCGCGCCCAACGACCGGCTACTGGTCTGCCAGCAGGCCGCGGAGCGTGTGGCGCGCGCATCCGGCCTGGGGCTATGGCGCAAGGCGCCGATCCAGACGCCGGCGCAGTTGAAGGCCTCCGGTTTCGCGCTGGTCCGGGCCCGCGTGAGAGGGTTCGAGCACAACCGCGGCGGGCTCTGGATCGAGCTCGAAGGCCCGCTGGTCCTGCGCATCGAGCCGAAATGGATCGCCCAGTTCGACCCCTCAGCGCTGGAGGCGCTGGTCGGTCGGCAGGTCGAGGTGCGCGGCTGGGTGGTGGATCGTGCGCGGCGCGCTGCACTCAGGTCCGGGCAGGCGCGCTGGCTGCTGGCAATGAGCCATCCGGCGATGCTCCAGGCGCTGCCCTGAGCGCGACTCACTGGCGTCCGCGCGGCGTGAAAAGCCCTTGTTAGAGAGCTCCGCAAGGCTGACCGGGCAGTCTTGTTCGGCACTATCTTCACGCGTATCCTCGGCCGCCAGCCTGTTTTCACTAGCAAAAAAAGCGGAAATCCGACATGTCAGACCTTAAAACTGCCGCTCTCGAATACCACGCACTGCCGCGCCCGGGGAAGCTCAGCGTCGAGCTGACCAAGCCCACCGCGACAGCCCGCGACCTGGCCCTGGCGTACAGCCCCGGCGTTGCCGAGCCGGTCCGCGAGATCGGTCGCGATCCCGAGCTGGCCTACACGTACACCGGTAAGGGCAACCTGGTCGCGGTAATCTCCGACGGCACCGCGATTCTCGGTCTGGGCAACCTCGGCCCGCTGGCTTCCAAGCCGGTGATGGAAGGCAAGGGCGTGCTGTTCAAGCGGTTCGCCGGCATCGACGTGTTCGATATCGAAGTCGATGCGGAAAGCCCGCAGGCGTTCATCGACACCGTCAAGCGCATCTCGATCACCTTCGGTGGCATCAACCTCGAGGACATCAAGGCGCCCGAGTGCTTCGAGATCGAGCGCGCACTGATCGAGCAGTGCGATATCCCGGTGTTCCACGATGACCAGCACGGCACCGCCATCGTCACCGCCGCCGGCATGCTCAACGCCCTGGAAATCGCCGGCAAAACCCTGCCCGAAGCGAAGATCGTCTGCCTGGGTGCCGGCGCCGCCGCCACGTCCTGCATGAAGCTGCTGGTGAGCATGGGCGCGAAGGTCGAGAACATCTTCATGATCGACCGCAAGGGCGTCATCCACGCCGGCCGCGACGACCTCAACCAGTACAAGGCGGTGTTCGCCCACGAGACCGGCAAGCGCACGCTGGCCGACGCCCTCGACGGCGCCGACGTGTTCGTCGGTCTTTCCGGCGCCAACCTGCTCAAGGCGGAAGACCTGGCGCGCATGGCGGCCAGCCCGATCGTCTTCGCCTGCTCCAACCCTGACCCGGAAATCGCCCCGGCGCTGGCCCATGCAACGCGCAACGATGTGATCATGGCGACCGGCCGCTCGGACTACCCGAACCAGGTGAACAACGTGCTCGGCTTCCCGTTCATCTTCCGTGGCGCCCTCGACGTGCGCGCCAAGCGCATCAACGAGGAAATGAAGATCGCCGCCGCGCTGGCCCTGCGTGACCTGGCCAAGCTGCCGGTGCCGCAGGAAGTCTGCGACGCCTACGGCGGCATCGCCCTGAGCTTCGGTCGCGAGTACATCATCCCGAAACCGATGGACCCGCGCCTGATCACCGTGATTTCCGAGGCGGTCGCCAAGGCCGCCGTGGAAACCGGTGTCGCCACGCTGCCTTATCCGAAGCACTACCCGCTGAAGAGCGTCGATGACGTGTTCCTCGGCTGAGTCTTCTGCAACAAAGAAAAACCCCGCCTAGGCGGGGTTTTCTTTTTGCGTCGGGACGTCCTAGAACAGGTCGATCGGCGCCGCCTCGTCGCTTGGCAACGGGCTGCCCGGCGCGCTCATTCCGGGCTCGATTTCACTCATCGGCGGCGGCGAGTCTTCGCTCTTGAACAGCTCGAAGTAGGCATCGGGCGATCCCGGTGGCGCGGCGCGTCCGCTGACAGGGTCGACGCGCAGGGAGATGATCCCGTCCGGTTCCGCCGGCGCGTGCTCCGGCTTACCTTTGAGCGCGGCGCTCATGTAGCTCATCCAGATCGGCAACGCCACGGTGCCGCCGAATTCGCTGCGGCCGAGGGTCTCCGGCTGGTCGAAACCGGCCCAGACGCTGGTCACATAATCGGCGTTGTAGCCGGAGAACCAGCTGTCCTTGGATTCGTTGGTGGTGCCGGTCTTCCCGGCGATGTCGCCGCGACCCATCGCCAAAGCGCGCCGGCCGGTGCCGCGCTTGATCACGTCCTGCAGCATGCTGGTGAGGATGTAGGTGGTGCGCGGGTCGACGATGCGTTCGGCGACGGCGGGTGCCTGCGGGTCTTTCGCTTCGTCCGCGCCGTTGCCGCCTGTGGCTTCCTCGGCGGTCTGGGTGCGCGGCTCGGCATCCTGTGTGGCCAATGCCGCGCTCGGCGGGTTGGCAGTGAACAGCACTTCGCCGTCGCGGCTCTCGATACGCTGGATGAGGTAGGGCTGGATCTTGTAGCCGCCGTTGGCGAAGGTGCTCCAGCCGGTCACGATTTCCATCGGCGTCAGGTTGGCCGTGCCCAGCGCCAGCGACAGGTTGCGCGGCAGCTCCTGCTTGTTGAAGCCGAAGCGACTGACGTAATTGAGGGCGTAGTCGATGCCGATGGTCTGCAGCAGGCGGATAGAGACCAGGTTACGCGACTTGTACAGGGCTTCGCGCAGGCGGATCGGGCCGAGGAAGGTATTGGTGTCGTTCTTCGGCCGCCAGACCTTGTCCAGGTACTCGTCGACGAAGACGATCGGCGCGTCGTTCACCAGGCTCGCGGGCGTGAAGCCGGCGTCCAGCGCCGCGCTATAGATGAAGGGCTTGAAGCTAGAGCCCGGCTGGCGTTTGGCCTGGGCCGCGCGATTGTAGTTGCTCTGCTCGAAGGCGAAGCCACCGACCAGGGCGCGGATGGCGCCGTTGTTCGGGTCCAGCGAAACCAGTGCGCTCTGTGCGCTCGGCACCTGGCTGAAACGCAGGCTGCCGTCTTCCTGGCGCTGTACCCGAACAAGGTCGCCCACCTGCACCACGTCCGCCGGCTTCTGCGGGCGCGCGCCCATACTGTTGCTGTTGATGAACGGGCGGGCCCATTTCATGCTGTCCCAGGCCACGGCTTCTTCTTTCCCATCGCGGGTCAGCACGAGGATGCCGCTGCTCTCCACCTGGCTGACCACCGCCGGCTCGAGACTCCCCAGCGTGCGGTACTTGCGCAGTTCCTGCAGCCAGGCCTCGCGGGTCATGTTCGGGTAGCGGGTTTCCGGGCCGCGATAGCCGTGGCGCTGGTCGTAGCTGATCAGTCCGTCCTGCACCGCCTTGTTGGCCGCCAGTTGCAGGTTGCTCGGCACGGTCGTGGTGACGCGGAAACCGTCGGTGTAGGCGGCGCTGCCGAAGCGGCCGACCATCTCCGCGCGGGCCATTTCCGCGATGTAGGGCGCGGCCAGCTCGGGCGTCTGCACGTGATAACGGGCATCGATCGGTTCGGCCAGTGCGGCCTTGTAGCGCGTCTCGTCGATCTTGCCGAGGCGGAACATGCGTCCGAGGATCCAGTCGCGCCGCTCCTTGCTGCGCACCGGATCTATCAGTGGGTTGTAGCGCGAGGGCGCCTTCGGAAGACCGGCTATCATCGCCATCTGCCCGAGGCTCAAGTCTCGGATGGATTTGCCGTAATAGACTTGAGCGGCGGCTTCGATCCCGTAGGCGCGATTGCCCAGGTAGATCTTGTTGACGTAGAGCTCGAGGATTTCGTCCTTGCTCAGCTCACGTTCGATCTGCAGCGCGAGCAGGATCTCGGTGATCTTGCGCGAGAAGCTGCGCTCGCTGGTGAGGAAGTAGTTCTTCGCCACCTGCATGGTGATGGTGCTGCCGCCACTCTGAATATGGCCGGTCTTCAAGAGTTGAGAGGCGGCGCGCATCAGGCTGCTGACGTCGACGCCATAATGGTTTGCAAAGTTGTCATCCTCGGCGGATAAGAGTGCCTGGATGAAGTCCTTGGGGATGTCGGCGAACTGGATGGGGGTACGCCGCATCTCGCCAAATTCGGCGATCAGCTTCTCGTCGCTGCTGTACACGCGCAGCGGAATCTGCAGTTGGATGCTGCGCAGTGAGTCCACGGAGGGGAGGGTTGGGCTCAGATAAAGAAAGGCGCCACTGAGACCAAGCAAAAGGCCACAGAAAACGGCTACGCAAGACCACCAGAAGAATTTCAGCAGGCGTATCAAATGCTTGGTTTTCCAGATAAAAGAATGAGTTAGCAGAAGGCGAAGCGGAAAGCGGAAAGCCGTTCACATTATAAGCGGTTTTTTTGCCGGGGAGCCATTTGCGCTTCTGTCAAGACTGTTATTTAATGTGAAAAAACATAAATAGTCCGTAAGTAGCGGATGCCAATAGGAAATCGGACGTGCTAGGGCTCTTCACCAAGAAAGCGAATACGCTGCTGGGGATCGATATCAGCTCGACCTCGGTAAAGCTCCTCGAACTGAGTCGCTCGGGTGGCCGCTACAAAGTAGAGGCCTATGCCGTCGAGCCGCTCCCGATAAACGCCGTGGTGGAAAAGAACATCGCCGAACTCGAGGGCGTGGGGCAGGCGCTGGCTCGTGTGACAGCCAAGGCCAAGACCGGCGTGAAGGCCGTTGCAGTGGCCGTGGCCGGCTCCGCAGTCATCACCAAGACGATCGAAATGGAGTCGGGTCTCAACGATGACGAGTTGGAAAACCAGCTGAAGATCGAGGCTGATCAGTACATTCCTTATCCGCTGGAAGAAGTTGCCATAGATTTCGAAGTTCAGGGCACCTCGGTACGCAATCCCGAGCGGGTTGAAGTGCTGCTGGCTGCTTGCCGCAAGGAGAACGTCGAGGTCCGTGAGGCGGCGCTGGCGTTGGCCGGTCTCACGGCCAAGGTCGTGGACGTCGAAGCCTATGCGCTGGAGCGTGCCTATGGCCTTCTGGCCGAGCAATTGGGGGGCGAACGGGACGAGATGACCGTTGCCGTGGTAGACATCGGCGCCACCATGACCACCCTCAGCGTGCTGCACAATGGCCGCACCATCTATACCCGTGAGCAGCTTTTCGGTGGGCGCCAGCTGACCGAGGAAATCCAGCGTCGCTATGGCCTGTCGGTCGAGGAGGCCGGCCTTGCCAAGAAGCAGGGCGGCCTTCCGGATGACTACGAAAGCGAAGTGTTGCTGCCGTTCAAGGAGGCTGTGGTCCAGCAGGTTTCCCGCTCCCTGCAGTTCTTCTTCGCCGCGGGTCAGTTCAACGACGTCGACTACATCATGTTGGCCGGTGGCACCGCCTCCATTCCCGATCTGGATCGTTTGATCCAGCAGAAAATCGGCACTCAGACGCTGGTCGCCAACCCCTTCGCCGATATGGCCCTGAGTGGCAAAGTCAACGCGGGTGCCCTGGCCAGTGATGCGCCGGCGTTGATGATTGCCTGCGGTCTGGCGATGAGGAGTTTCGACTGACATGGCACGGATCAACTTACTTCCTTGGCGCGAGCAGCTTCGCGAAGAGCGCAAGCAGCGCTTCCTCGTTACCTTGGGTGGTGTCTTGTTAGTGGCTGGTGGCGCGGTCTTTCTGGCCTCCCAGTACCTGGATTCCGCGATAGAGAACCAGCGTGCCCGCAACGACTATGTGCGCACGGAAATCTCCCTGCTTGATGCAAGGATCGCGGAGATCAGAGAGCTGAGGACCCGTCGCCAGCAACTGCTCGAGCGGATGAAGATCATTCAGGACCTGCAGGGGAATCGTCCGATCATCGGCCGAGTGTTCGATCAGCTTGTTCGTACGTTGCCGGAAGGTGTGTATTTCACCGAGCTGAAAATGGACGGCTCGACGATCGCTATCACCGGGGCTGCTGAATCCAACAATCGAGTCTCCAACCTAATGCGCAATCTGGATTCCTCGCAATGGCTCACGGCGCCGAACCTCACGGAAGTAAAGGCTGTGACCGCCGGGGAAGTTGATCAGGCGAACGTCTTCCAGCTGACGGTGCAGCAGACCCAGCCCAAAGCTGATGTGGAAGGAGCCGCGAAATGAGTCTTGCCGATTCCCTGGCTAGTTTGCGCAAGGTGGATCTGGGCGATCTGGATTTGAACAACCTGGGTTCATGGCCGGCGCCAGTCAAGGCAATAGCCTGTTTCCTGCTCCTGGTTGCGGTTCTGGCGCTTGGTTACAACTTCCATCTCAAGGATCTTCAGGCCGATCTCGACCAGCAGCGTAGCGAAGAGCTGACGTTGAAGGAGCAGTTCTCCAGCAAGGCATTCCAGTCCGCCAACCTGGAAGCCTACAAGGAGCAAATGAAGGAAATGGAAGTTTCCTTCGGCGCCCTGCTCAGGCAGTTGCCCAGCGATACTGAAGTCCCTGGCTTGCTTGAGGACATTACGCGCACTGGGCTGGGCAGCGGGCTGGAATTCGAGGAGATCAAATTGCTTCCGGAGGCCGCGCAGCAGTTCTATATCGAACTTCCCATACAAATTACGGTAGTGGGCGCTTATCACGATTTGGCGACGTTCGTGAGCGGTGTCGCCAGCTTGCCGCGGATCGTCACGTTGCACGATTTCGACATCAAGCCGGTGAGCGCTGCCAGCCCCAACAAGTTGCGCATGAGCATCTTGGCCAAGACCTATCGTTACAACGAGACCGGGGTACAGAAATGAAAAGCCCCCATCTTTTTGTAGGCACCGCTCTGGTGCTGGTTCTCGCGGGTTGCGGTGTCAGCAACGACTTCAGCGATTTGCAGAACTACATGGACGAGGTTCGCGCGAGGCCGAAGGGTTCTATCGAGCCGTTGCCCAAATTTCAGCCCTACGAGGCCTTCACCTACAGCGCTGCTGCCATGCGCAGTCCATTCCAGCCGCCGGTGAAGATCGATCTGGCTCGGCAGCAGAAGGGCTCCAAGGACATCAAGCCGGACGAAACACGGGTCAAGCAGTTCCTTGAAGGCTTCAATATCGAAACGTTCGAAATGGTCGGCACGCTTTCCAACGAGGGTGGGATGTTTGCCTTGGTCCGGGGTGCCGGTGGAGTCCATCGAATTCGTGTAGGGGACTACCTCGGAAGAAACAACGGACGGATTGTGGCCATCAACGAGAACGCGATCGAAGTTGTGGAAGTCGTTCCAGACGGAGAGGGTGGCTGGTTGGAAAGGCCGCGTAGCCTGGCCCTAAAAGAACGCTCATAGGGACAGGGATATGAAGAATTATTGCCAGTCAGCACAACGGAATCAGAGAATGAACAGCAAACTTTCGCGCCTAGCTCTATCAATGTTGGCGGCTCTGATTGCGCCTGAAGTGTTGGCGGCCAATCTCCAGAGTTTGGATGTCGCGGCGTTGCCGGGCAATCGTGTCGAGCTGAAGCTGTCCTTTGACGAGCCTGTTCCAGTCCCGCGCGGTTACACCATCGAACAACCGGCCCGTATTGCGCTCGATCTGCCCGGTGTCAGCAGTAAGTTGGGTGCCAAGAACAAGGAGCTCGGCGTAGGCAACGCGCGAAGCGTCACTGTCGTCGAGGTGAAGGACCGCACGCGTCTGATCGTTAATCTGGCGACTCTCGTGCCCTACAGCACTCGTGCTGAAGGCAATAACCTGTATGTCGTGGTGGGTGAAGGGGCTCTTGGTGCTCCCGTTCCCCAGCCGGTCGCCGTCCAGGCGCCTGTCAGCTCCAAAGCGCCTGCTGCTCCTGTTTCGAAAACCTTCGCTCCGGCCGGTAAGGCCATCAGTGGGATCGATTTCCAGCGTGGTGATCAGGGCGAAGGGAATGTGGTTATTGCACTCTCCGATCCAACGGTAAGTCCGAACATTCAGGAGCAGGGCGGAAAAATTCGTCTGGACTTCGCGAATACCCAGTTGCCCGAGTCGCTACGAGTGCGATTGGATGTCAAGGATTTCGCAACCCCCGTACAGTTTGTAAGTGCGAGTACACAGGGTGGCCAAACCAGCATCAATATCGAGCCTACGGGTTTTTACGATTATCTTGCTTATCAGACTGATAACAAGCTGACCATCAGTATCAAGCCGCTGGCAAAAGAAGAGGTTGAGCAGCGTAAGAGCGATAGATTCACCTACTCGGGTGAAAAGCTGTCTCTTAACTTTCAGGATATTGACGTTCGTTCGGTACTTCAGCTGATTGCCGACTTTACCGATTTGAACCTCGTGGCCAGCGATACGGTTCAGGGCAGCATCACACTTCGTTTGCAGAACGTGCCCTGGGATCAGGCGCTTGATCTGGTATTGAAGACCAAAGGGCTGGACAAACGTCAAATCGGTAACGTGCTTCTGGTCGCGCCGGCTGATGAGATCGCGGCTCGGGAGCGTCAGGAGTTGGAGTCGCAAAAACAAATCGCCGAACTGGCTCCGCTACGTCGGGATTTGATCCAGGTGAACTACGCCAAGGCGTCTGACATCGCCAAACTGTTCCAGTCGGTAACCAGCTCCGAAGCGGGCGCGGCTTCTACGCCCGAGCGTGGCTCGATCACCGTGGACGATCGCACCAACAACATCATTGCCTATCAGACTCAAGAGCGTCTGGATGAGCTTCGTCGAATCGTTACCCAGCTGGATATCCCCGTACGGCAGGTCATGATCGAGGCGCGGATCGTCGAGGCAAACGTCGATTACGATAAGGCGCTGGGTGTTCGCTGGGGTGGTGCCTTGAGCAAAGGCAACTGGACTGGCTACGGGCAGAACGGAAACATTGGTATCAATGAAAGTGGAACGGGTGGGTGTGGTCCCTTTGCCGGTGGATGTACGTTGCCTACTAGCAGCGCTGGTTCTGGCTCTGGCTCTAGCTCCAGTAGTAGCCCTGTCCCATTTGTCGACTTGGGTGCTAGCAACAGCACTTCCGGGATAGGTATTGGCTTCATTACGAACAACGTGATTTTGGACCTGCAGCTTTCCGCTATGGAAGCGACCGGTAACGGCGAAATCGTATCCCAGCCCAAGGTCGTTACTTCCGACAAGGAAACGGCTCGCATCCTCAAGGGCGCTGAAGTGCCTTATCAGGAAGCCAGCTCCAGCGGTGCCACCAGTACCTCGTTTAAAGAAGCAGCGCTATCGCTGGAAGTCACTCCGCAAATTACCCCCGACAATCGGGTAATCATGGAGGTGAAGGTGAACAAGGATGCGCCTGACTTCACCAATGCGGAGGCGTCAAATGGTGTTCCCGCCATCAACAAGAACGAGGTGAATGCCAAGGTCCTTGTGAGTGACGGCGAGACAATTGTAATTGGCGGCGTGTTTTCCAACACCCAAACCAAGAGCACCGAGAAAGTCCCTTTCCTGGGTGACCTGCCTTACCTCGGACGACTGTTCCGTCGCGACACAGTGCAGGACTCCAAATCCGAGCTGCTGGTCTTCCTCACTCCGCGCATCATGAACAATCAGGCTATTGCGGTGGGTCGTTGATGCTGTGCGCAATCTGATTCTGGTTGGCCCGATGGGTGCTGGGAAAAGCACCATCGGGCGGCTTCTGGCCAAAGAGCTGCGGCTTCCCTTCAAGGATTCCGACAAGGAAATCGAGCAGCGCTGTGGCGCCAACATACCCTGGATTTTCGATGTCGAGGGCGAGCCGGGCTTCCGCGAGCGGGAGCGCTCGATGCTTGCGGAGCTCTGCGAGCTCAATGGCGTGGTGCTGGCGACAGGCGGCGGAGCGGTGCTGCGCGATGACAACCGCGCCGTCCTTAAGGCTGGGGGCGATGTCGTTTATCTCTTCACCTCTGTTGCGCAGCAGTTGAACCGTACGGCCCGGGATCGGAATCGTCCGCTTCTGCGCACTTCCGACCCTGGCAAGGTGCTCCGAGAGCTGATGGCTATTCGGGACCCGCTTTATCGCGAGATTGCCGATATCGTCATCGAAACCGACCAGCGCCCGCCGCGGATGGTCGTTCAGGAAATACTCGAGCGCTTGCAGGCGTTGCGGCCGGATTAAACTCCGGCCGGATGCGCTATCCTATTGGCCTTTTTTACGGGGGCCTCATGCAGACTCTTCACGTCGACCTCGCTGATCGCAGTTATCCCATCTACGTTGGCGCCGGGCTCATCACTCAGGGTGAACTGTTCGCCCGTCATGTTGCGGGCAAGAAGGTGGCGATCGTTACCAACGAGACGATCGCGCCGCTTTATCTCGAATCGGTGCAGCGTGCACTGGCTGCCTACGCACAGACAGCCATCGTTCTTCCCGATGGGGAGGCGTTCAAGACCTGGGAGACCTTGCAGCTGATTTTCGACGGCCTGCTTTCCGCCCGGCACGATCGCCGTTGCACGGTGATCGCCTTGGGTGGAGGCGTGATCGGCGATATGGCTGGTTTTGCAGCGGCCTGCTATCAGCGCGGCGTCGATTTCATCCAGGTGCCGACCACGCTGCTGTCGCAGGTCGATTCATCCGTGGGCGGGAAAACCGGGATCAATCATCCGCTCGGCAAGAACATGATCGGCGCCTTCTATCAGCCGAATGCCGTGCTCATCGATACCTCGACGCTGACCACGCTGCCGCCGCGCGAGCTTTCCGCCGGCCTGGCCGAGGTCATCAAGTACGGCCTGATCTGCGACGAGGGTTTCCTGGCCTGGCTCGAGGAGCATATGGATGCGCTGCGTTCGCTCGACCAGCAGGCGCTGACGTACGCCATCGAGCAATCCTGTGCGGCAAAGGCCCGTATCGTCGGCGCGGACGAGCGTGAGGCCGGGGTTCGTGCCACCCTCAATCTGGGCCACACCTTTGGCCATGCCATCGAGACCCACAAGGGCTACGGTGCCTGGCTGCACGGCGAGGCCGTGTCCGCGGGCACGGTGATGGCCCTGGAAATGTCGCGGCGCCTTGGCTGGATTTCCACGGAGGATCGCGATCGCGGGATTCGCCTGTTCCAGCGGGCGGGTCTGCCGGTGGTGCCGCCCGAAGAGATGACCCCGGCCGATTTCCTCCAGCACATGGCCGTCGACAAGAAGGTTCTGGATGGGCAGATGCGCCTTGTATTGCTGAGGCGGATGGGGGAAGCCGTGGTTACGGCGGATTATCCTGATGAGACTTTGCACGCCACCCTGAGCGCGAATTACCGCGCCCTGGTGGACCAGCTCGGAGAACAATGAGAGCTCATGACCAGTTTGCATGCCGATGAAGCGTTTCTAGGTTTTTACCAGTTCAGCCACGACCCTTTCGCACCGCGGGTGCCGGGGTTCAAGTTCTTCGCTGCCCAGCGCAAGCCGGTGTTGGGGCAGCTTCATCACCTCGCGCGTTACAGTCAGCTGCTTCTGGTGGTCAGTGGGCCTGAAGGCAGTGGCAAGACCCTCTTGCGCCAGGCTCTGGTCGCCAGTACCAACAAGCAGAGTGTGCTCAGCGTGGTGGTTTCCGCGCGTGGCGCCGAGGATGCGGCCAGCCTGTTGCGGCAGGTGGCCCAGGGGCTGGGCATGCAGGCCGCCGATTCCCGCTCTATCCAGTCGCAGGTGGTGCAGCTGGGGCTGACCGGGCAGGAAGTCTATCTGCTCGTGGACGATGCCGAAGCGCTCAAACCGGATGCGCTCGAGGCCTTGCTGGCGCTGGCGCAGGGCAATGCCGACGGCCGCGCCCACGTGTTCCTATTCGGCGAGCCTTCGCTGATCGCGCGTCTGGATGATCTGGGCGACGGCGGGGAAGAGTGCTTCCACGTCATCGAGCTGCAACCCTACGAAGAGGAGGAGACGCGCGCCTACCTGGCTCGCCGCCTCGAGGGCGCCGGGCAGGGAATCGAAGTCCTCTCGGACGATCAGATCGCCGATATCCACGCCCAGTCCGAAGGTTGGCCGGGTGCGATTAACCAGGTGGCGCGCGAGACGTTGATCGAGGCGATGCTGGCGCAGCGCGGCTCGGGCAAGCGCGCCGGTTTCGCATTCAAGTTGCCGAAGAAGCATCTTCTGGCCCTTGTCGTGGTGTTCGTGGGTGTTCTGGCCGCGTGGTTGATGCAGGGGCAGGGCAGCAAGACCCCTGGCGAACCCGCTCCCGGCGTTGCACTGGCGCCTCAGGATCAGGCGGCAGGCAGTCCGGCGGGGCAGGCGCAGCAGGGGGCTTCGCAGGAAGGCAATCCTGCCGTCGAGTTTTCGGGGTCTTCCCAGCCGCTGCCGTTGCCTCTGGTGGGCGAGGCTCAGCCGGTCATTCGCAGCCCTCTCGCTCAGGCGGCGGCTACGGAAGATGGCGACGAGACGGCTACCGAGGTTCCCAGTCCGGCGCCGTTGCCCGAGCCGGGCGCCGCGGCGCCTATCGCCGCCGTACCTGCACCGCCGGTTGCCGCTGCGCCGCCGGTAGTGACCGCGCCAACCGCGAGCCCGGCTCCGGTAACGCAGCCCAAGTCCACGCCGCCCGCCGCGGCCGTTTCCAACCCGCCTGCGGCAACCAAGCCTGCGGCGCCCGCCACGGCGAAGGTGGACAAGCCTGCAGCGGTGGCGAGCGCGGCATCGCCGGGTGCGGACTGGTATCGGGCCCAGCCGGCCACGGCGTTTACCGTGCAGATCCTCGGCTCGGCGTCGGAGAGCAGTGCGCAGGCGTTCGTTCGGGCGAACGGCGATCAGTACCGGTATTTCAAGAAGGTCTTCCAGGGCAAACCACTCTATGTGGTGACCTATGGCAGCTTCCCCTCCCGCACGGCGGCGCAGGCGGCTATCAAGACGCTGCCGGCCAAGGTTCAGGCCGGCAAGCCATGGCCGAAAACCTTCGCCAGCATCCAGCAGGAAATGGGCGCTTCGCGCTGATTCCTGGCGGTTAGAGACGGCGGGCGCTATCACGGCCCGCCGCCTTATTCCTACGTTATTGCGACATTAAAATTCACTGCCACGCCACTAACGATTTGTGAGCGTCCGGGTGGATATGTACAATGACCTCCCTTTGCCTGCGCAAAGCTGGCGACTCGTCCTGCGCGTTCGGTAACTGATTGTATTTGAAAGCATTTTTGCCTTGTTATAGAAGGCAGCCTGGTGAGAGTCCCTATGAAAGCAGGTCTGTATCATCCTGATGAGTTCAAGGATAACTGTGGCTTCGGCCTGATCGCTCACATGCAGGGCGAGGCGAGCCACGATCTGTTGCAAACCGCCATTGAAGCGTTGACCTGCATGACCCACCGTGGCGGCATCAACGCCGACGGCAAGACAGGCGACGGCTGTGGCCTGCTCATACAGAAACCTGACCTGTTCCTGCGCGAGATGGCGCGTGAGCATTTCGCCGTCGAGTTGCCGCAGCAATACGCGGTCGGCATGGTCTTCTTCAACCAGGACCCGGTCCGCGCCGAAGCCGCTCGCGAGAACATGAACCGCGAGATTCTCGCCGCCGGCCTGCAACTGGTCGGCTGGCGCAAGGTGCCGATCGACCCGAGCGTGCTCGGCCGTCTCGCGCTTGAGCGTTTGCCGCAGATCGAGCAGGTGTTCATCGGGGGCGAGGGGCTGTCGGACGAAACCTTCGCGGTCAAACTGTTCTCCGCGCGTCGCCGCTCTTCCGTGGCCAATGCCGAGGACACCGATCACTACATCTGCAGCTTTTCGCCGCGCACCATCATCTACAAGGGCCTGATGATGCCCGCCGACCTGGCGGCGTTCTTCCCGGACCTCAGCGACGAGCGCCTGAAGACCGCGATCTGTGTGTTTCACCAGCGCTTCTCCACCAACACCCTGCCGAAATGGCCGCTGGCCCAGCCATTCCGCTTCCTCGCCCACAACGGCGAGATCAACACCATCACCGGCAACCGCAACTGGGCGCTGGCGCGGCGTACCAAGTTCGCCAACGAGGCGATCACCGACCTCGACGAGCTCGGCCCGTTGGTCAACCGCGTCGGTTCCGACTCCTCGAGCATGGACAACATGCTCGAGTTGCTGGTCACCGGCGGCATGGATCTGTTCCGCGGCCTGCGCATGATCATTCCGCCGGCCTGGCAGAACGTCGAGACCATGGATTCCGACCTGCGCGGTTTCTATGAATACAACTCCATGCACATGGAACCCTGGGATGGCCCGGCCGGCGTGGTGCTGACCGATGGCCGCCATGCCGTGTGCCTGCTCGACCGCAACGGCCTGCGCCCGGCGCGCTGGGTGACCACCAAGAACGGCTACATCACCCTCGCCTCGGAAATCGGCGTGTGGGACTACCAGCCCGAGGACGTCATCGCCAAGGGCCGGGTCGGTCCGGGGCAGATCTTCGCCGTGGATACCGAGACCGGGCAGATCCTGCAGACCGACGACATCGACAGCCGCTTGAAATCGCGCCACCCCTACAAGCGCTGGCTGCGCGAGAACGCGCTGCGCATCCAGGCGACGCTGGACGACCACGACCACGGCTCACCGTTCTACGACAGCGACCACCTCAAGCAATACATGAAGATGTTCCAGGTCACCTTCGAGGAGCGCGACCAGGTGCTGCGCCCGCTCGCCGAACAGGGCCAGGAAGCGGTCGGCTCGATGGGCGACGACACCCCGATGGCGGTGCTGTCCAAGCGCGTGCGCTCGACCTACGACTACTTCCGCCAGCAGTTCGCGCAGGTCACTAACCCGCCGATCGACCCGCTGCGCGAAGCCATCGTGATGTCCCTGGAAACCTGCCTGGGCGCCGAGAGCAACATTTTCGAAGAGGACGCGTCCCACGCCAACCGGGCGATCCTCAGCACGCCGATCCTGTCGCCGGCCAAGTGGCGGACGATCATGACCCTCGAACGCCCAGGCTTCGAGCGCCAGATCATCGACCTCAACTACGACGAGTCGATCGGGCTGGAAGCCGCGGTACGCAACATCGCCGACCAGGCCGAGGAAGCGGTGCGCGGCGGCAAGGTGCTGCTGATCCTCACCGATCGCCACATCGCCCCCGGCAAGCTGCCCGCGCACGCTTCGCTGGCCGTCGGCGCGGTCCACCACCAGCTGATCGAGAAAGGCCTGCGCTGCGACTGCAACATCATGGTCGAGACCGCCACCGCGCGCGATCCGCACCATTTCGCCGTGCTGCTGGGCTTCGGTGCGACGGCGGTCTACCCGTTCCTCGCCTACGAAGTGCTCGGCGACCTGATCCGCACCGGCGAGGTGCTCGGCGACCTCTACGAAGTCTTCAAGTACTACCGCAAAGGCATCTCCAAGGGGCTGCTGAAGATCCTCTCGAAGATGGGGATTTCCACCGTTGCCTCCTACCGCGGCGCACAGCTATTCGAGGCGGTGGGCCTGTCCGACGAAGTCGTGGCGCTGAGTTTCCGCGGCGTATCCAGCCGCATCAAGGGTGCGCGGTTCGTCGATATCGAAGCCGAACAGAAACTGCTCGCGCAGGAGGCCTGGAACAACCGCCGGGCGATCCAGCAGGGTGGGCTGCTCAAGTTCGTCTACGGCGGCGAGTACCACGCCTACAACCCGGACGTGGTGAACACCCTGCAGGCCGCCGTGCAGCAGAGCGATTTCGCCAAGTTCAAGGAGTACACCGCACTGGTCGACAGCCGTCCGGTGTCGATGCTGCGCGACCTGCTCAAGATCAAGCTCGCCGACGCCCCGCTGACGCTCGAGGAAATTGAACCGCTGGAGTCGATCTTCAAGCGCTTCGACGCCGCCGGGATTTCCCTTGGCGCGCTGTCTCCGGAAGCCCACGAGGCCCTGGCCGAGGCGATGAACCGCCTGGGCGGGCGCTCCAACTCCGGCGAGGGCGGCGAAGACCCGGCCCGTTACGGCACCGTGAAGAGCTCGAAGATCAAGCAGGTCGCCACCGGCCGCTTCGGCGTAACCCCGGAGTACCTGGTCAACGCCGAAGTGCTGCAGATCAAGGTCGCCCAGGGCGCCAAGCCGGGCGAGGGTGGTCAACTGCCCGGCGGCAAGGTCAACGGCCTGATCGCCAAGCTGCGCTATGCGGTTCCTGGCGTAACGCTGATCTCGCCGCCGCCGCACCATGACATCTACTCGATCGAGGATCTGGCGCAACTGATCTTCGACCTCAAGCAGGTCAACCCGAAGGCGTTGGTCTCGGTGAAGCTGGTGGCCGAGCCGGGCGTAGGTACCATCGCCGCGGGCGTGGCCAAGGCCTATGCCGACCTGATCACCATCTCCGGCTATGACGGCGGCACCGGCGCCTCGCCGATCACCTCGATCAAGTACGCCGGTTCGCCGTGGGAACTCGGCCTCGCCGAAACCCACCAGACCCTGCGCGGCAACGACCTGCGCGGCAAGGTCCGGGTGCAGACCGACGGCGGCCTGAAGACCGGCCTCGACGTGATCAAGGCAGCCATCCTCGGCGCCGAGAGCTTCGGCTTCGGCACCGCGCCGATGATCGCACTGGGCTGCAAGTACCTGCGCATCTGCCACCTGAACAACTGCGCCACCGGCGTCGCCACGCAGAACGACAAACTGCGCAAGGACCACTTCATCGGCACCGTCGACATGGTGGTGAATTTCTTCACCTTCATCGCCGAGGAAACCCGCGAATGGCTGGCCAAGCTGGGCGTGCGCAGCCTCGGCGAGCTGATCGGGCGTACCGATCTGCTGGAAATGCTGCCGGGCGAAACCGACAAGCAGGCGCAGCTCGACCTGTCCCCGCTGCTGGGCAGCGAGCATATTCCGGCCGACAAACCGCAGTTCTGCCAGGTGGAGAAGAACCCGCCGTTCGACCAGGGTCTGCTCGCCGAGCGCATGGTGGAAATGGCCATGCCGGCGATTTCCGACAAGCTCGGCGGCGAGTTCGAGCTGGACATCTGCAACTGCGACCGCTCCATCGGCGCGCGGATTTCCGGTGAGATCGCCCGCCGTCACGGCAACCAGGGCATGGTCTCGGCGCCACTGACCTTCCGCTTCAAGGGCACCGCAGGGCAGAGCTTCGGCGTTTGGAACGCCGGCGGCCTGAACATGTACCTGGAAGGCGATGCCAACGACTATGTCGGCAAGGGCATGACCGGTGGCCAACTGGTGATCACGCCGCCGAAGGGCAGCGCGTTCAAGAGCCAGGAGTCGGCGATCATCGGCAACACCTGCCTGTACGGCGCCACCGGCGGCAAGCTGTTCGCCGCCGGCACCGCGGGCGAGCGCTTCGGCGTGCGCAACTCCGGCGCGCATGCGGTCGTGGAAGGCACCGGCGATCACTGCTGCGAATACATGACCGGCGGCTTCATCTGCGTTCTCGGCAAGACCGGCTACAACTTCGGCTCCGGCATGACCGGTGGCTTCGCCTACGTACTCGACATGGACAACACCTTCGTCGACCGGGTGAACCACGAACTGGTGGAAATCCAGCGGATCAACAACGAACCGATGGAAGCCTACCGCAGCCACCTGCAGCGCGTGCTCGCCGAGTACGTGCAGGAAACCGGCAGTGCATGGGGACGCAACCTTTCGGAAAACCTGGACGACTACCTGCGCAAGTTCTGGCTGGTCAAGCCGAAGGCGGCGAGCCTTGGTTCGCTGCTTTCCAGTACCCGGGCGAACCCGCAATAAGAACGCCGCTCCAAGCGGCAAGCCCCCGTCGGGGCTTGCCGGCTCACCGTGATCGTCTCGCAGCGCGGCCCAGGTTCGGCGCTGCTGAAAAGAGGTTTTGAAATGACTGAACGTCTGAACAACGACTTCCAGTTCATCGAGGTCGGCCGCAAGGATCCGAAGAAGAAGCTGCTGCGCCAGCGCAAGAAGGAATTCGTCGAGATCTATGACCTGTTCAAACCGCAGCAGGCCGCCGATCAATCGCACCGTTGCCTGGGTTGCGGCAACCCGTACTGCGAGTGGAAGTGCCCGGTGCACAACTACATCCCGAACTGGCTGAAGCTGGTTTCGGAAGGCAACATCCTCGCCGCCGCCGAACTCTCGCACCAGACCAACACGCTGCCCGAAGTCTGCGGCCGCGTGTGCCCGCAGGACCGCCTGTGCGAGGGCGCCTGCACGCTGAACGACGGCTTCGGCGCGGTGACCATCGGCTCGGTGGAGAAGTACATCACCGATACCGCCTTCGCCATGGGCTGGCGTCCGGACATGTCCAAGGTCAAACCGACCGGCAAGCGCGTCGCGGTGATCGGCGCCGGCCCTGCCGGCCTCGGTTGTGCCGACGTGCTGGTGCGCAACGGCGTGACCCCGGTGGTGTTCGACAAGAACCCGGAGATCGGCGGCTTGCTGACCTTCGGCATCCCCGAGTTCAAGCTGGAGAAGAGCGTGCTGAGCAATCGTCGCGAAGTCTTCACCGGCATGGGTATCGAATTCCGCCTGAACACCGAGGTGGGCAAGGACGTCAGCATCGACGAGCTGCTCGCCGAGTACGACGCGGTGTTCATGGGCATGGGCACCTACACCTACATGAAGGGCGGCTTCCCCGGCGAAGACCTGCCAGGCGTCCACGACGCGCTCGACTTCCTCATCGCCAGCGTTAACCGCAACCTGGGTTTCGAGAAGTCCCCCGAGGACTTCGTCGACATGAAGGGCAAGCGCGTGGTGGTGCTCGGTGGCGGCGATACGGCGATGGACTGCAACCGCACCTCGATCCGCCAGGGCGCCAAGGCCGTGACCTGCGCCTACCGTCGCGACGCCGAGAACATGCCTGGCTCGCGCAAGGAAGTGAAGAACGCCAAGGAGGAGGGCGTGAAGTTCCTCTTCAACCGTCAGCCCATCGCCATCGTCGGCGAGGACAAGGTGGAAGGCGTGAAGGTGGTCGAGACCCGTCTCGGCGAACCGGATGCCCGTGGTCGTCGCAGCCCGGAGCCGATTCCGGGTTCCGAGGAAGTCCTGCCGGCCGATGCCGTGGTCATCGCCTTCGGCTTCCGCCCGAGCCCGGCGCCCTGGTTCGAGCAGTTCGACATCCGCACCGACAGCCAGGGCCGGGTGATCGCTCCCGAGCAGTCGCAGTTCAAGCACCAGACCAGCAACCCGAAGATCTTCGCCGGTGGCGACATGGTCCGCGGTTCCGACCTGGTGGTGACCGCGATCTTCGAGGGTCGCCAGGCCGCCGAGGGCATCCTCGACTACCTGGAAGTCTGATCCCGCGCGGCGCGAGCGCTCAGCTCGCGCCCTTCCGGCAGCAGGCGCGACGCGATGCCGCGCCAAGCTGACCTGACGCAAAACCCCGCCAGCGGCGTTCCCCTAGAGTGACGACATCCCCCGTTGTCCAGGAGTCTCGCCATGCTCACCACCGCCATTTTCCCCTCGCGTTACGTCCAGGGTCGAGGCGCGCTCGCGCAACTCGGTGAAGAGCTGGCCCGATTCGGCGGCAGCAGCCTGGCGTTGCTCGATCCCTTCGCCGACGACAACCTCGGCGCGCAACTCGACGCCTCCGCCAGCGAGCGGATCGATTTCCACCGCGTGCGCTTCACCGGCGAATGCTGCGACGAGGAAATCGCCCGGCTGGTCGGCCTCGCCGAGGCGCGCCGTCCGGATTCGATCGTCGGCATCGGCGGCGGCAAGGCGCTCGACACCGCCAAGGCGCTGGCCCACGAGCTCGGCCTGCCGGTGGCCGTGGTACCGACACTGGCCTCCACCGATGCACCGTGCAGCGCGCTGTCGGTGATCTACACCGCCGAGGGGGCGTTCAAGCGCTACCTGGTGCTGCCGCGCAATCCCGATCTGGTGCTGGTGGACAGCCAGGTGATCGCCCAGGCCCCGGCGCGTTTCCTCGTCGCCGGCATGGGCGACGCCATGGCGACCTGGTTCGAGGCCGAGGATTGCCGCATCCGCGGGGCCGCCAACATGACCGGTCGCCCCGGCCCGCGTACCGCCTTCGCCCTCGCACGGCTGTGCTACGACACCCTGCTCGAGTACGGTCCGTTGGCGCTGCAGGCGTGCCGCCAGCAGGTGGTGACGCCGGCGCTGGAACACATCATCGAGGCCAACACCCTGCTTTCCGGTCTCGGCTTCGAGAGTGGCGGCCTGGCGGCGGCGCACGCCATCCACAACGGCTTCACCGCGCTGGCCGAGACCCACGCCTACTGGCACGGCGAGAAGGTCGCCTTCGGCGTGCTGAGCATGCTCATGCTGCGCGACAGCGCGCCGGCGCAGATCGATGAGGTCTACGACTTCTGCATCGCCATCGGCCTGCCGGTGACCCTGGCCGACATCGGCCTGCACGACGTCGACGATGCCTACCTGCTGCGCGCCGCCGAGCTGGCCTGCGCGGTCGGGGAGAGCATCCACAACGAACCCTTCCCGGTCGACGCCCAGACCGTTCTCGGCGCCATGCGCACCGCGGACGCCGAAGGTCGCCGGCGCAAGGCCCTGGCGGCCGCCGCCGTACACTGAACCCGATACCGCATAACGCAAAGGCACGGCACCCGCCGTGCCTTTTGCCCTGCGCTCTGCGAAAATGCCCGCACTTTTTTCCCGGATGACCCCATGACTGTCCTGAAGAACGATCGCTTCTTGCGTGCCCTGCTCAAGCAACCGGTGGACGTTACCCCGGTATGGATGATGCGTCAGGCCGGCCGCTACCTGCCCGAGTACCGGGCCACGCGCGCCAAGGCCGGCAACTTCGTCAACCTGATGAAGAACCCCGAGCTGGCCTGCGAGGTCACTATCCAGCCGCTGGACCGCTACCCGCAGCTGGACGCGGCGATCCTCTTCTCCGACATCCTCACCATTCCCGACGCCATGGGCCAGGGCCTGTACTTCGAGACCGGCGAAGGCCCGCGCTTCAAGAAGGTCGTCAGTTCGATGGCCGACATCGAAGCGCTGCCGATTCCCGAGCCGGAACAGGACTTGGGCTACGTGATGGACGCGGTGCGCAACATCCGCCGCGAGCTGAACGGCCGCGTGCCGCTGATCGGCTTCTCCGGCAGCCCCTGGACGCTGGCGACCTACATGGTCGAAGGCGGCTCGTCGAAGGACTTCCGCAAATCCAAGGCGATGCTCTACGACAACCCGCAGGCCATGCACGCGCTGCTCGACAAGCTGGCGCGCTCGGTCACCGCCTACCTCAACGGGCAGATCAGGGCCGGCGCGCAAGCCGTGCAGATCTTCGACTCCTGGGGCGGCAGCCTGTCGGCGGCGGCCTATCAGGAGTTCTCCCTGGCCTACATGAAGCAGATCATCGACGGGCTGATCCGCGAGCACGA
Organism: Pseudomonas sp. PS02288; assembly: GCF_029959715.1. Classification (NCBI taxonomy): domain Bacteria; kingdom Pseudomonadati; phylum Pseudomonadota; class Gammaproteobacteria; order Pseudomonadales; family Pseudomonadaceae; genus Pseudomonas; species Pseudomonas sp. PS02288. The sequence continues at coordinate 38,261 of NZ_JASCPA010000045.1, forward strand.
GGGCCGGCGCGTGCCGGTGATCCTGTTCACCAAGGGCGGCGGCCTGTGGCTAGAGTCGATGGCCGACAGCGGCGCCGAGGCCCTCGGCCTGGACTGGACCTGTGACATCGGCAGCGCCCGCGCCCGCGTCGGCGACAAGGTGGCGCTGCAGGGCAACATGGACCCGAGCGTGCTCTACGCCAACCCGGCGGCGATCCGCGCCGAGGTAGGGCGCATCCTCGCCCGCTACGGCCACGGCGAAGGGCAGGTGTTCAACCTCGGCCACGGCATCACCCCGGAAGTCGATCCAGAGAACGCGCGGGCGTTCTTCGAGGCGGTGCACGAGCTGTCCGCGCAGTACCACGCCTAAGAGTTCCCCTCCGCGAGGGACGCTGAAACGAAAACGCCCGGCATCTGCCGGGCGTTTTGCGTTGCGCTGCCGATCAGCGGTTGCGGTTGCCCGGCAGCACCGGCAGGCGCGCCAGGTGGATGGCCACGCCGAGAGCGATCATCAGCAGCGTCCCGATGAACAGGCCGATGCCGTTCCAGCCCGCCGCGTGCCAGAACACCCCGCCGAGGGTGCCGGCGACGCTGGAACCGATGTAGTAGCTGAACAGGTACAGCGACGACGCCTGGCCCTTGGCCTTGGGTGCGCGGCGGCCGATCCAGCTGCTCGCCACCGAGTGCGCGCCGAAGAAGCCGAAGGTGAAGGTCAGCATGCCGATCACCACCAGCGGCAGCGCGGTGAACAGGGTCAGTGCGAGACCGGCGGACATCAGCACGATGGTCGCCCAGAACACCCGGCGGCGGCCCAGCTTGTCGGCCAGCGCGCCGATCTGCGCCGAGCTGTAGATGCCCGACAGATAGACCACCGAGAGCAGCCCGACCAGCGCCTGGCTCATGTGGTAAGGCTCGGCGAGCAGGCGATAGCCGATGTAGTTGAACAGCGTGACGAAGGCGCCCATCAGCAGGAAGCCCTCGAGGAACAGCCAGGGCAGGCCCGCGTCGCGGAAATGCACGGTGAAGCCGTCCAGCAGGCTGCGCGGGTTGAGCGAGCGGGCGCGGAAGTTGCGCGACTCGGGGAGGATCTTCCAGAACACCACAGCCGCCGTCAGCGCCAGCACGCCGATCACCAGCATCGCCGTGTGCCAGCTGACGAAATCGATCAGCACGCCGGCGATCAGCCGCCCGGACATCCCGCCGATCGCGTTGCCGCCGATGTACAGGCCCATCGCCAGGCCGATGTGCTGCGGGTGGATTTCCTCGCTGAGGTAGGTCATCGCCACGGCCGCGAGCCCGCTGAGGGAAAGCCCGACCAGCGCGCGCGTCACCAGCACGCCCTGCCAGGTAGGCATCAGCGCGCTGGCAATGGTGAACAGCGCGGCGGCGGACAGCGCCGCGACCATCACGGGTTTACGCCCGAGCGCATCGGACAGCGGGCCGGTGATCAGCAGGCCGATGGCGAGCGTCGCCGTGGAAACCGAAAGGATCAGGCTGCTCTGCGCCGCGTTGATGGAAAACTCGTGGGAGAGGATCGGCATCATCGGCTGCACGCAATAGAGCAGTGCGAAGGTGGAGAAGCCGCCGCAGAACAGCGCCAGCACCGTGCGCATGAACATCGGGGTGTTCTTCTCGATGTAGATCTCGCTGCTCTGGACGGCGCTGGAAACAGCCACGGACGACAAGGCGGGCGACGCGACAGCAGTTTTCACGGGTACCTCAAGGGGGCGAATGAAGGATTGGCAGGAAAAGAATATAGGTGGCTAACGATTACATCCAATATATCATTCGACCTGTTTGATATCTGAAACGACTTAATTGGAGCGCGCTATGGAACTGCGTCACCTGCGCTACTTCATCGCGGTGGCCGAGGAACTGCACTTCGGCCGCGCCGCAGAGCTGCTGGGCATCTCCCAGCCGCCCCTCAGCCAGCAGATCCAGGCACTGGAGCAGGAGCTGGGGGCGCGCCTGTTCGAGCGTACCAATCGTCGGGTCGAGCTCAGCGAGGCGGGCCGGCTGTTCCTCGAGGAGGCGCGTCTGGTGCTGGCGCAGGTCGACAAGGCGGCCGATGTCGCGCGCCGTGCGCAGCTCGGCGAACTGGGCGAGATGAAGATCGGCTTCACCTCGTCGGCGCCGTTCAGCACCCGTATCCCCAGGGCGATCCACGCGTTCCGCCAGGCCTTTCCCGCCGTTCACCTCAACCTGCAGGAGATGAGCAGCAAGCTGGGCGAGGCGCAGCAGCGAGCGCCGCGGGCGCAGTTGCAAGCCGTTCAGCAGCGCCGGCAGCAGGCAGATCGAGCACAGGTAGGCGGCCAGCAGCCCGGCCACCGAGAACACCGCGACCTGGGTCAGCGCCGGGAACGGCGTGCAGGCCAGCGCCAGATAGCCGATCAGGTTGGTCGCCAGGCTCAGGCTGAGCCCCGGTAGCGTGGCGCGCACCGCGTCCCAGCTGCGCCAGGTCGGCGCGCCCCAGCTCTTCGACAGGTAGTGCAGCGGGTAATCCGACGCGACGCCGATCAGGCTGCTGCCCAGCATCAGCGTGAGTACGTTGATATGGCCGAACAGCGCCACGCAGGCGACGCAGCCGGCGAGCAGCGCGGCCACCACCGGCAGGAACGCCAGCAGCACGCGAACCCGGCGGAAGGCCAGCAGCAACAGCAGCAGCGCGCCGACGGTCGCGCCGCCGCCGACCCAGGTGATTTCCCGGGTGGCCTGCTGCTGGGCGGCGGCGGCGTACAGCAGGCCGCTGGCGGCGACCAGCCGCCCGCCGTCCGCCGTGACCTGGGCGCGGGCCTCGGCCACCAGTCGCGCGGCCTCCAGCGGTGCGTTCATGTCGAAGGCATCGGCGCGGGTACGCGCGCGCAGCAGCGCCCATTGCAGGCCGTCCGCTTCCGCGAAGAACGCGCCGCTGCCGAGGTCCAGCTGCACGTTGGCGCTGGCCGGACGCTGCTGCGCGATGGCGGCGGCCAGGCCCAGCCAGTCCTGCTGGTTGGCGATCAGGCCGAAACCTGCGAAGGGGTCGAAGAGCTGCTGCACGCGCTGTTCGATGAAGGCCTTCGGGTTGTCGATCAGGCGTTCGCGGGTGGTCGCGCCGAGCAGCGCCAGGCGGCCCCGCAGCAGTTGCTCGCGCAGCGCCGGCAGGTCGGCCTGAACGCCGGTCTGAACCTTCTCGAACAGCGCACCGGCTCGCCAGGCATCGGCGAGTCGCGCGGCAGCGGCGATCGCGCGGTCGCGCTCCGGGTAGCCGACCAGCACCAGCAATTCGCGATTCAGCGGCTCCTGCATGCGCTGTTCGGCGCTTTTCTGCAGCGCGTCGCGGCTGCTGCCGGGCACCAGTTCGAGGATGTCGGTGCTCAGTGGCGCGCCGTTTCGCCACTGCCAGGCGCCCAGCGCGAGGAGCATCAGCAGACCGGCGAGAAAGACCCGGGGGGCGCGTCGCTCAATCGGTGAAATCATGCTGGTCCCGATCGGACAGGGCATCGGCCGCGACGCTGTTTTGCAGCAGCAGTTCGGTGCGGTCCCCCTGGGTTTCGTCCAGCACGATGCGCTGCACCAGCGCGCCGCCGTCGATGCGGATGCTGTTGAAGATCTGTTTGAGCAGCAGCGCGCGCGGGGTCAGGGTCAGCTGCCAGTGCTGTGCATCGCCTTGCAGGGCCAGCTCGAAATCCCGTTGCAGGCCGCTGCTGTCGCCGCCCAGCACGGCGAGGAACAGGCGGTTCTGCTGGGCGCTGGCGCTGCGCTGCGGGATCGCCTGCCAGCCGCCGGCCTCGCGCCGGGCGATGCCCTGTTCGTCGATGCGGTAATCCTGCTGCAGCGGCGTCTTCAACAGCCAGAGCAGGCCGTGGCCCTTGGCCAGGACGAACTCCCCGCGGCTGGTCAGCGGTTTTTCCAGGGCGCGGAGAAACTTCTGCTGAACGAATTCGCCGCGCACCACCGCGGGTTTGCCCAGTTGCGCCGCCAGCTGTTCCAGGCCGAACGCCTGGGCCAGCGCCGGGAGCAGCGACAACGCGGTCGCCAGCAGCAGGCGTCTCATGCCAGCGCCCTGCGCACGGCGTCGACGAACACCGCCGGCGAGGCGAGTTGCATTTCCCGGCTGGCGATCTCGACCGCCACCTGCACGCTGCTGGCGCGGGTCAGGCGTTCGCCGGTTTCCACGTCGCGGATCAGGTAGTTGATCTTCAGGCGGTTTTCCCACTCGACCAGGTCGGCGCGCACGCTGATGCGCTGGTTGAAGCGCGCCGGCCGCACGTAGCGCAGCTGCAGGTCGATGATCGGCCAGCCGTAGCCGGCGTCGCGCATCTGCTGGTAGTTGTGGCCGATGCGCTCGAGCAGCGCGCAGCGGGCGACCTCCAGGTATTTGACGTAGTGGCCGTGCCAGACGATGTCCATCGAGTCGACGTCGAAGAACGGCACCAGCACCTCGATTTCGCTTTGCAGTACGCCGTCCTTACGCATACAGCCCCCAGTGGCGGTTGCGGATGTGGGTGAGGCACAGGCGCAGCTCGGTCTCCAGCGCGCGGTCCTCGATCACCGGCGCGAAGTCGCTGGCGAGCTGCTCGCGCATGCTCGCCAGCGCCGCCGGCAGCGGGCGTGAGTCGGCCTGGCCGGTGCGCAGCCAGACGCCGTGGTTGGCGGCGGGCAGCGCCGCGGCGGCGACCTGCTCGCTCA
>NZ_JASCPA010000046.1:0-41343 GCF_029959715.1 Pseudomonas sp. PS02288
CCCGTAGGGTGGCTTCAGCCCACCAGCGTCCGACTCACCCACGGCCATGAAAAAGCCCCGCATGGCGGGGCTTTTTCATGGCCGTGACGCTCAGCGCCGGGGGACTTCGCCTTTCCTCTTCAGGTAGTCGTCGAACAGCTGGTTGGCGTTGCCCAGCGACATCAGGTGCGCGTAGATCCAGCCGAGGAAGCCGGACCTGTGAAGATCGAGCACCTGCTCGTCGGCGAGGCCGAGGAACTTCGCCTCGTCCACGGCCTGGAAATCGCTGAGCACGAAGGTTTCGCCGCTGGCGTGGGTGAGCGTCAGGGTGCGGCTGGAAAGCAGCTGCAGTTCGTTGAGCTTGGCGACGAACAGCCGGGTGCGCTCCATCTCGGCGGTGAAGTTCTGCAGGAACTGGATCATCTCGTCGAGGAACTCGCTGTTGCGCCCCTCGGCATCGAACAGCTCGCGGCCGGTTTCCTCGTTCCAGCCGCCGTAGGCGGCGTCGAAGCAGACGGTGAAGGTGGCGTCGTCCTGCGCCATGACGAACGGGTAGCGGCGAACGAAGGCCGGGATGTAGGTGTTGGCCTGCCACTGATGCTCGCCGTCGACGTAGCCGTTGTGGCCGTCCTTGAGGCCGAGCAGGGCGATCGGCATGGCCTTGTCGCCCTCGCCGATGAACACCAGCGGGTAATGCCGCGCCGCCTGGAAGAACTCCAGCCCGGCCACCGGGACCAGATGGGTAGCGGCGGCGAATTCGCAATTCTGCGCGGTCCGCAGCTTCAGCGTGCGGTGTTCCTCGCGGTTGAGCGCCTTGATTTGCTTGTAGAGCAACAGGGTGGTCATGAATGACTCCTGGGTCGATGGACGGTCGAGGCGGGAGCGCCCGCCTGAGGGTTCTGACGGTCCTAACCATAGCCAAGGGTTCCCGCCGGCGAAAGCCGCGCTGCCCTACCTGCGCTCCATCCAGTCCACGAACTGCTCGGCGACCAGCGGCCGACTGAAGTAATAGCCCTGGCCCAGCGCGCAGCCGTGCTCGCGAAGGAATTGCAGCTGGCTGGACGTTTCGATGCCCTCGGCGACGCACTCCAGCCGCAGGTTGGCGGCGATCAGCAGGATGGTTTCCACCAGCAGCAGGTCGCTGGCCTCGCCGTTCAGGTCGAGGAAGCTGCGGTCGATCTTCAGCCGGTCCAGCGGCAGGCGCTTGAGGTAGGTCAGCGACGAATAGCCGGTGCCGAAATCGTCGATAGCGAAGCGCACGCCGAGGGCCTTGAGCTCCTGCATGGCATCGATGCACCGTTCGGCATCCTCCAGCAGCACGCCTTCGGTGATCTCCAGCTCCAGCGCCGAGCCGGCCAGCCCGTGGCGCTGCAGACAGTCGCCGACGCGTTGCGCGAAGCCGGCCTGGCGCAGCTCGCGCGGGCTGACGTTGACCGCCATGACCAGGTGCGGCCAGCGCCGGTGCCACTCGGCCAGCGTCGCGCAGGCCTGCTCCAGCACCCACTGGTCGAGTTCCTGGACGAGCCCGGTTTCCTCGGCCAGCGGGATGAAGGCGGCCGGCTCGATGTCGCCGCGCTCGGGATGATTCCAGCGCAGCAGCGCTTCGACCCCGCAGACCTCGCCGCTCTCCAGCGCCAGTTGCGGCTGGTATTCCACGCGCAGCTGATGGCGCGCGATGGCCTGGCGCAGTTCGCTTTGCAGTTGCAGGCGCTGGTCGATGGCGTCCTGCATCTCGGGGGCGAAGAAGTGCAGCGCATTGCGCCCGCCGAGCTTGGCCCGGTACATCGCGGTGTCCGCCTGTTTCAGCGCGTCGGTGGCGAGCTGCGCGCCGATGGGATGCAGGGCGATGCCGATGCTGGCGCTGGCCGACAGTTCGTGGCCGTCCACCACGCAGGTTTCCACCAGGGACCGGAGCAGCTTCTCGCCGACTTCGGCGGCGTACTTGGCGGCCGCCTCCGGCTGCGTCGCGAGGCCTTCGAGCAGCACCACGAATTCATCGCCGCCCAGTCGAGCCAGCGTGTCTTCCGTGCGCAGGCAGCGCGCCAGGCGCGCGGTGACCTCGCGCAGCAGGGCATCGCCGACCGGATGGCCGAGGCTGTCGTTGACCGTCTTGAAGTGATCCAGGTCGATGAACAGCAGCGCGCCGAAGCGCTGCTCGCGCTGCTCGCGGTCCATCGCGTGCTGCAGGCGGTCCAGCAGCAGCCGGCGGTTCGGCAGGCCGGTCAGCTCGTCGCTGTAGGCCAGCCGCTCGATTTCGCGCTGGTAGCGCTGGCGTTCGGAAATATCGGTGATGCTCAGGCGCAGCAGCGGCCGTTCGCCGCCCGGCAGGCGCACCAGGCGCACCTCGCAGGGCCGCACGCGTCCGGCACGGTCGCGGATCAGCCAGTCGAACACCGGCACCTCGCCGGCGAGCGCGGCCCGCAGCAGGTCCACCGCGACCGTCTGGGAGGCGCGTCCATCGGCCTGTTGCGGCGGGCTGAACTCGACCGGCTGGCGGCCGAGCAGTTGTTCGCGCGGCAGGCCGGTGAGCCGCGAGGCGTTGCCGTTGACCTCGACGATGCCGTTCTTCGCATCGAACATCATGATCGCCTCGGGCGCGTGCTCCACCAGCGTCTGGTAGCGCGCCTCGGCCTCGCGGCGCTCGGTGATGTCGGCCAGCAGCGCCAGGCAGGCCTGCAGGTGGCCCTCGGCGTCGCGCACGGCGCGCAGGCTGAGGCGGGTGAAGACGACGCTGCCGTCGGGACGAAGGAAACGTTTCTCCATCTCGTAGTCGTCGCGCTCGCCAGACACCAGCTCGGCGAACAGCACAGCCTCGTAGGCCAGGTCGTCCGGGTGGCTGACCTGATTCCAAGGCGCTGCGTGCAACGCCTCGAGGCTGCGGCCGAGAATCTGGCACAGGCGCAGGTTCATTTCGCGCCACTGCTGCTGCGGGCCGAGCATGGCCATGCCGATCAGCGGGGCCTCGAAGAACAGCCGCAGCCACTCGTCGCGCTCGCGCAGCTGCTGCTCCGCGAGGCGCCGCGCGCTGACGTCCTGGATCGCGCCATAGATGCGCACCAGCTGCGTACCGTCGCGTTCCACCAGGCCGTTGATACGCACCCAGCGTGGTGTGCCGCGGCCGCCGACGAGGCGGGTTTCCAGGTCGAAATCGTTGCCGGAAAGCAATAGCCCGGCCATCGTCTGCTTGAGCAGCTCGCGGCCCTCGGCATCGAACAGTCCGAGCACGCGCTGGTAGCTCGGCTGGCCGTCGAAGGCGTCCACTTCGAGGATGCGCAGGCAGCCCTCGCTCCAGAACATGCGCAGGTCCGGGTACTCCAGCACCCAGCCGCCGATATCGGCGATGGCTTCGGTCTGCGCCAGCAGGTGAGCCTGGCGCAACAACTCGCCGCGGCGCTCGTCCAGCTCGCGGGCGAGCCGTTCGCGGATCGTCACGTCCTGCTGCAGGGCGAGGAAATGGCTGACGCCCTCGGCATCGCGAATCGGGGCCAGGGTCAGCTCGTTCCAGAATGCCGTACCGTCCTTGCGGAAGTTGCGCAGCACCACCTGGCAGGGTTCGCCGCGCTGCAGCGCCCGGCGCAACTGCTGCATCTGCACCTGCTGGCCGTGGTTGCCGCAGAGGAAACGCAGATCCCGGCCGAGTACCTCGCCCTGCGCATAGCCGCTCATCCGCTCGAACTGCGGGTTGCAGTAGATCAACGGCAAATCGGCGTGCCGCGCGTCGGCGATGGTCAGGCCCAGCGGCACCGCCTTCAGCGCCTTGTCGCTCATTCCGGGAACCGGCGAAGCCGAAGACGGCAGCGCATCGACCGCCACCGCGCGCAGCCAGCCGCGACGCCGCAGTGCGGGGCTGAGGCCGGCCAGCAGCGGAATGCCGAGTACCACCATGAGCAACCCGCGGGCAGCCCAGTGGCCTTCCTTGAGCGGTTTGACCGACTGCCAGAGGAAGGTCGTCAGCGCCTCCTGGTGGTCACTGACGAAGGTCGCGACGATCAGCGGCAGCAGCACGCCCAAGCCGAGAAACTGCGCCCAGCTGCGCGGGCAGCGCAGCGCGGGGTCGAACGGCCGACCGCTCAGCAGCAGCCAGCCCAGACCGCAGCAGAGCGTTTCCGGAATCGCCAGGAACGGCGCCCAGGCCCATTCGCCGAGGCTGATGCCGATTACCAGCACGCCGTTGAGATAGACCGAAGGCAGCACCCACGCGCCCCACCAGAGGCTGAACACCAGGCCCAGCGCCAGCGACGGATACCACAGCGGCAACGCGTCGGGGCTGCTCCAGGCCAGCGCCGCGGCGCTGGAAAGCAGCAGCAACGGCAGCGGCAACCAGCGGGTCCAGCCAGGCAGGCGGTCGGATCGGGCGGCGGGCATGAGACCTCGTCGGGGAAATGCCGTAATCAGAGCAGCTCCGAACCGCACGGGCGGCAGGGATGGGTTCGAGGGGGTGGCGAAGAAGCGGAGGCTAGGCTAAAGGGCTGCGCGGAAGCCGTCCAGACAAACCAAAGGGCAAGAATTGCGCCGTATCGGCGGCATGATTGACGGCGGCGACACCGGCGCGTCGCGCGGCGGCTAGACCGCGTCGCGCGGCAGCACCAGCCCCAGGGGCAGGCGAACCCGCGCCTCCAGCCCGCCGCCAGCCCGGTTGCGCAACTCGACGCTGCCGCCGTGCAGCGCGGCGATGCGCTTGACGATCGCCAGGCCCAGCCCGGTGCCGCGCCCGCCGCGGGCCCGGTCGCCGCGGATGAACGGGTTGAAGATCTCGCCCAGTTCGGCCTCGTCGATGCCTTCGCCGCGATCGAGCACGCTGAGCACCACGTAGGGCGCGGTGAAGTCGTCGGCCACGTAGGCCGCGACCTCGACGCCGTTGCCACCGTGGTTGAGGGCGTTCTCGATGAGGTTGGTCAGCAGGCGCTTGATCGACACGCGACGCAGCGGGAACGGCGGTATCTGCTCCAGGCACAGGCGCACGTGCTCGCCGTTCTGGTTGAACGGCGCCACCGTTTCGGCGACCAGCTCGCCAAGGTCGAGCTGCTCCACCGGCTCGTCGCGGCCATCGCGGATGAAGGCGAGGAACTGGTCGAGGATGGCGTTCATGTCCTCGATGTCGCGGACCATGTCTTCGGTCAGTTCGGTGTCGCTGTCGAGCAGCTCCAGCGCCAGGCGCAGGCGAGTCAGCGGCGTGCGCAGGTCATGCGAGACGCCAGCGAGCATCAGCTCGCGCTCGCGCGCCGCCTGCTCGACGTCCTCGGCCATCTGGTTGAAGGCGCGGTAGACCTCGGTCATCTCGCTGGGCGTATCGCCCACCGGCAGGCGCACGCTGCGGCCCTGGCCGAGCTGGCGGGTGGCGTCGACCAGACGCTTGAGCGGCGCGTTGAGCTGGCGCACGAAGATCCACGCGGCGGCAGTGGACAGCAGGCCGATGCCGAGGAACCAGCCGAGCACGCTCCAGATGCGCTGGCCGCGCAGCGGGTGGGCGTACATCGGCACCTTGATCCATTCCGGGCCTAGCGCAGGGGCGCGCACCCACAACGCCGGCGGGCTCTGCACGCGCACGCGCACTTCGGTGTCGGCGCCCAGTTCGACCTGCATCTGCCGCTGGAACACCTCGCTGTAGGGCCAGTGCTGCTCGCCCGGCGGGAGGATTTCCTGCGGGACGATCTTCAACCCGGCGGAATCGGCGATCCGCGGACGATCGGCGGAATCCGCCGCCCAGTAGGCGCGCAGGGTCAGCGCCGCGCCATGGCTGTACTGCCGGTCCACCAGCATGTCCTCGTTCATCATCAGGTAGACCAGGGTCAGCGCCTTGGAGAACAGCACGACGACGAGCACCAGCCAGAGGGTGCGGGCGAAGAAGCTTTGCGGGAACCAGACAGGGGTTTTCATTACGGGAAGCCAGAACGGCGCAGCGCCGGTCGCGGGAAGGGTCGCTCGGCGCGCGAGCGGGAGGGCCGGGCGGCGGACGAGGCGGGCCCCGTCCGCCGGGCGATCACTTGTTGCCGTCCGGCACGAAGACGTAGCCGACGCCCCAGACGGTCTGGATATAGCGCGGCTTCGACGGGTCCGGCTCGATCAACCGGCGCAGGCGGGAAATCTGCACGTCGATGGAGCGCTCCAGGGCATCCCATTCGCGGCCGCGGGCGAGGTTCATCAGCTTGTCGCGGGTCAACGGTTCGCGGGCGTGCTGGACCAGCGCCTTGAGCACGGCGAACTCGCCGGTGGTGAGCATGTGCACCTCGTCGCCACGCTTGAGCTCGCGGGTCGCCAGCGACAGTTCGTAGTCGCCGAAGGTTACGGTTTCCTCTTCGCTGCCCGGCGCGCCCGGCACCAGCGGTACCTGGCGGCGCAGCACGGCCTTGATCCGCGCCATCAGCTCGCGCGGGTTGAACGGCTTGGCCAGGTAGTCGTCGGCGCCCTGCTCCAGGCCCTGGATGCGGCTACTCTCGTCGCCCTTGGCGGTGAGCATGATGATCGGTACCTGGTTGTTCGACTCGCGCAGCCGGCGGCAGGCGGACAGGCCGTCCTCGCCGGGCAGCATGAGGTCGAGCACCACCAGCTGGAACAGCTCGCGGCCGAGCAGGCGATCCATCTGTTCGACGTTCTCCACGGCGCGTGCGCGGTAACCCTGCTCGGTGAGGAAGCGTTCGAGCAGGCGGCGCAAGCCGGGATCGTCGTCGACGATGAGGATCTTTTCGCCTTCGGCGGCAGGGGCAGTGCTGTTCATGGAATCTCCAAAAAACCATCCGGGCGGCATTATGGCGTAGTCGCGAGGCGCGGGAACGTCAGCCATTGTTAGCAGATTTTTCGCTGCCTGGCGGCGCTGGCGCACGCCACAGGCCGGCCACGGCGTGTCGTCGCCTGTCCGCCACCTGCCGTTCGCGGACGCCGCTCGTGTTTATAATGCCGGCCTTTCGCGCAGGCACGGCCTGCTCTTCTTGTCTGATTCAGGTGGTTCATGGACAGCATCAGTACCCGCATCGCCAACGAGCTGGGCGTGCGCCCGCAACAGGTCGCCGCCGCCGTGGCCCTGCTCGACGAGGGCTCCACCGTGCCCTTCATCGCCCGCTACCGCAAGGAAGTCACCGGCAGCCTGGACGACACCCAGCTGCGCCATCTGGAGGAACGCCTGCGCTACCTGCGCGAGCTGGACGACCGTCGCGCGGCGATCCTCGCCAGCATCAAGGAACAGGGCAAACTGACGCCGGAACTGACCCGCGAGATCAACCTGGCCGAGACCAAGACGCGCCTGGAAGACCTCTACCTGCCGTACAAGCAGAAGCGCCGCACCAAGGGCCAGATCGCCCTGGAAGCCGGCCTCGGCGAACTCGCCGATGGCCTGTTCGGCGACCCGACCCGCGACCCGGAAACCGAAGCCGCGCGCTTCGTCGACGCCGAGAAAGGTTTCGCCGACGTCAAGGCGGTGCTCGAGGGCGCCAAGTACATCCTCATGGAACGCTTCGCCGAGGACGCCGACCTGCTGGCGAAACTGCGCGGATTCCTCAAGGACAACGCCACCCTCGCCGCGCGCCTGGTGCCCGGCAAGGAAACCGAAGGCGCCAAGTTCAGCGACTACTTCGAACACGACGAACCCTTCCGGAGCGTACCGTCGCACCGCGCCCTGGCGATCTTCCGCGGGCGCAACGAAGGCGTGCTGAGCGCCGCGCTGAAGGTCGGCGAGGAGCTGCCCGGCAGCATGCATCCGGGCGAAGTGATGATCGGCGAGCGCTTCGGCATCGCCAACCAAGGCCGTGCGGCCGACAAATGGCTGGCCGAAGTGGTGCGCTGGACCTGGAAGGTCAAGCTCTACACGCACCTGGAGACCGACCTCTTCGGCGAGCTGCGCGACGCCGCCGAGGACGAGGCGATCAGCGTCTTCGCGCGCAACCTGCACGACCTGCTGCTGGCCGCCCCGGCCGGCCCGCGCGCCACCCTCGGGCTCGATCCGGGGCTGCGCACCGGCTGCAAGGTCGCCGTGGTCGATGCCACCGGCAAGGTCCTGGATACCGCCACCGTCTACCCGCACGCGCCGAAGAACGACTGGGACGGCACCCTCGCCGTGCTCGCCAGGCTCTGCGCCAAGCATGGCGTCGACCTGATCGCGATCGGCAACGGCACCGCCAGCCGCGAGACCGACAAGCTCGCTGGCGACCTGATCGCCAAGGTCCCGGGCCTCAAGCTGACCAAGGTGATGGTCAGCGAGGCCGGCGCCTCGGTGTATTCCGCCTCGGAACTGGCGGCCAAGGAATTCCCCGGCCTCGACGTTTCGCTGCGCGGCGCGGTGTCCATCGCCCGCCGCCTGCAGGACCCGCTGGCCGAACTGGTGAAGATCGATCCGAAATCCATCGGCGTCGGCCAGTACCAGCACGACGTCTCCCAGCTCAAGCTGGCGCGCTCGCTGGACGCGGTGGTGGAAGACTGCGTGAACGCCGTCGGCGTCGATCTGAACACCGCCTCCGCCGCCCTGCTGGCGCGGATATCCGGGCTCAACGCGACGCTGGCGCAGAACATCATCGCGCACCGCGACGCGCATGGCGCCTTCGCCAGCCGCGACGACCTGAAGAAGGTCCCGCGCCTGGGCGAGAAGACCTACGTGCTGGCCGCCGGCTTCCTGCGCGTGATGAACGGCGACAACCCGCTGGACGCCTCGGCGGTGCACCCGGAAACCTATCCGCTGGTGCAGCGCATCGCCGCCGACACCGGCCGCGACATCCGCTCGCTGATCGGCGATTCGAGCTTCCTCAAGCGCCTCGACCCGAAAGCCTTCACCGACGAGTTCTTCGGCCTGCCGACCGTCACCGACATCCTCCGGGAACTGGACAAGCCCGGCCGCGACCCGCGCCCGGAGTTCAAGACCGCGACCTTCCAGGACGGCATCGAGAGCCTCAACGACCTGCAGCCGGGCATGCTGCTCGAGGGCGTGGTGACCAACGTCACCAACTTCGGCGCCTTCGTCGACATCGGCGTGCACCAGGACGGGCTGGTGCACATCAGCGCGCTGGCGGAAAAGTTCGTCAAGGACCCGCGTGAAGTGGTCAAGGCCGGCGACGTGGTCAAGGTCAAGGTGATGGAAGTGGACATCCCGCGCAAACGCGTCGGCCTGTCCATGCGCCTGGGCGACACGCCGGGCGAGAAGGTCGAAGGCCCGCGCGGCGGCCAGGGGCGCGGCAATCGCCCGGCGCCTGCCGCGCGCAACGAGCCCAAGGCGGCCGCTGCGGCGCCCAACGCGGCGATGGCGGCGCTGTTCGCCAACGCCAAGCAACTGAGGAAGTAGGCATGACCCGACAAGTCGAAGCAGTGGGCAGCAGCAGCGCTTTCGGACGCCTGCTCGGGCTGGAGATCATCAAGGCCGAGGCCGGCGAGGCGCGCCTGCGCCTGCGCATGCACGAAGGCCTGAGCAACGTGCGCGGCATGCTGCACGGCGGCGCGCTGTTCTCGCTGATCGACACCGCCATGGGCCAGGCCAGCCACAGCCTGTTCGGCGGCGAAGCCGCCGCGGTGACGCTGGAGAGCAAGATCAACTACATCCGCGGCGTGAGCGAGGGCGAAGTGCTCTGCCGCGCCTGGGTGGTGCATGCCGGCAAGCGCACCCAGGTGATCGAGGCCGAGGTGCACCAGGGCGATAAACTGATCGCCAAGGCGCAGTCGACCTTTGCCGTCCTCTGAGTCGACGGCGCCGGTCGCCGCCACCCCACTTCACGGCCAGACGTCGACGTCACCGTTCCTCCCCTTGTAGAGCGAAAGGCCCACCCCCATATTGGGGCGACCGTCGCGTGAAGGAATTGCAATCTTGAGCGAGCTTTTGACCCGCCGCCTGGCCCTGCTAGGCGCGCCCGCCCACCTGTCGCTGCTCACCCGCAGCCTGCATGGCATCGAACGCGAGACCCTGCGCGTCGATCACGACGGACGCCTGGCGAAAACCGCGCACCCGGCCGCGCTGGGCTCGGCGCTGACCCATCCGCAGATCACCACCGACTATTCCGAGGCGCTGCTGGAGTTCATCACCCCGGCCGAAGCCGACCCGCGCGCGACCCTCGCCGACCTCGAGGCGATCCATCGCTTCGCCGCCAGCCAGCTCGACGGCGAATACCTGTGGAGCCCGTCGATGCCCGGCGCACTGCCGGAAGAAGCGCAGATTCCCATCGCCGAATACGGCGACTCGCTGATCGGCCGCCTCAAGCACGTCTACCGCAAGGGGCTGGCGCTGCGTTACGGCAAGACCATGCAGTGCATCGCCGGGATTCACTACAACTTCTCCCTGGCCGACGAGGTCTGGCCGCTGCTACAGGCCGACGAAGTGCCCGACGACACGCGCAGCGCGCGCGACTACCAGTCGGCGCGCTACATCGCCCTGGCGCGCAACTTCCGCCGCTACAGCTGGCTGCTGATGTACCTGTTCGGCGCCTCGCCGGCGCTGGACGCGAACTTCCTCCGCGGCCGTCCGCACGCCCTGGAACGCTTCGACGACGACACCCTCTACCTGCCTTGGGCGACCAGCCTGCGGATGAGCGACCTGGGCTACCAGAGCAGCGCCCAGTCCGGCCTGACGCCCTGCTACAACGACCTGCCCAGCTACATCGAGAGCCTGCGCACCGCAGTGGCGACGCCCTACCCGCCGTACGCCGAGGTCGGCACCAAGCGCGATGGCGAGTGGCTGCAGTTGAACACCAACATCCTGCAGATCGAGAACGAGTACTACTCGACGATCCGCCCGAAACGCGTGACCTACACCGGCGAACGACCGATCCAGGCGCTCAGCGCCCGCGGCGTGCAGTACGTCGAAGTGCGCTGCCTGGACATCAACCCGTTCCTGCCGCTGGGCATCGACCTCGCCGAAGCGCGCTTCCTCGACGTGTTCCTGCTGTTCTGCGCGCTGGAAGGCAGCCCGCCGCTGGATGGCAGCCACTGCCAGGGCTGCACCGACAACTTCCTCAGCGTGGTCAAGCAGGGTCGGCGCCCGGGCCTGCTGCTGCGCGGCGAAGACGACCAACCGGTCGAGCTGAAGACCTGGGCGAACGCGTTGCTGCAACGCTTCGAGGCGATCGCCGAACTGCTCGATGCGGCCAGCGGCAGTGACGAGCATCGCCAGTCGCTGCAGGCGCAGCGCGGCAAGATCTCCGACCCCGACTCGACGCCGTCGGCGCGGGTGCTGCGCGAAATGCGCGAGCGCCAGGAAAGCTTCTCGGCCTTCGCCCTGCGCCTGTCGCGCGAGCATGACGGCTACTTCCGCAGCCATCCGCTGAATGCGCAAGAGCAGGCGCGCTTCGAGAAACTGGCCGCCCAGTCCATCGCCGACCAGGCCGAACTGGAGCAGACCCAGGTGGGCGACTTCGACACCTTCGTCGGCGCCTACCAGGCGAGCATCCTCGGCCTAAGCCACTGACGCCGGACTGCGCCCACCCTACGACACCCATAGCAGGGTGTCGTAGGGTGGGTCAGCGGCATCGCTCGATCTGTCAGCCTTCGTCGATTCCCACCGCCGCGTGACCCACCGGTCGGAGTCCCGCCAAGGCATCCCCGGCAGGCACCCGCGCCGCGATCGGCGAATCGCCGCTCGCGGATCGCACCAACCGTAGGGTGGGTTAGCGGCATCGCGCGATGTGCCAGCCCTCCCCCGATTCCCACCGCCGCGTAACCCACCGGTCGGAGTCTCGCCTCGCCCCGCAAAGACCGATTCAACGCCGGCTCCCCCTCAGCGCGGGCGGATGCCGTCGAGGATCAGCGCCTGCAGACTGCCCAGCACTTCCTCGAAGAAATCCGGATCGCTCAGCGTGCGGCCGGTGATGGACTCCACCTGGACGCGGAAGTCCGCGTAGTGCTGGGTCGTCGCCCAGAGCGAGAAGATCAGGTGATAGGGGTCGATCGGCGCCAGCCGGCCGGACTCGCTCCAGCGGCGGATCACCTCGGTCTTGGCGTGCACCAGATCGCGCAGCTCGTGCTCCAGCTCGCCGCGCAGCAGCGGTGCGCCCTGGATGATCTCCAGGCAGAACAGCCGCGATGCCGCCGGCTCGTCGCGTGACAGTTCGAGCTTGAGGCGGATGTAGCCGCGGATCGCCTCCAGCGGCTCCATCTCCACGCTCAGCGCGCGCAGCGGTGCCAGCCAGACGCTCATCAGTTGATGCAGCACCGCCAGGTAGAGGTCTTCCTTGCTGCCGAAGTAGTACAGCAGGTTGGTCTTGGAGACGTCGGCACGGGCAGCGATCTGATCGACGCTGGTGCCGTGCAGGCCGAACTGCGAGAACAACGCGATGGCCGCCTCGGTGATCGCCGCGCGCTTGCTTTCCATCTGCCGCTCGCGTCGCGCCAGGGTCGCCGCGCTGGCCGTGCGCGACGCCTTCTTGCGAATCGCCGGCGCATGCTCGGCGCCGGACGGGTGGTCCTGGGTCATGCGGCCCTCCTGTTCGGCCGAAAGCGCCTGGGCGAGGCGCCGGGCGGGGTCGCCACCATAGCCAAAACGACGGGGGCTGTCAGGCCGCCCTGAATGCATCCGGCTTGACGACGGTCATGGACAGATCCGGATTCGTGCGTCTTTTTCGGGCGGCACGCACAAACCAGGTGCTCTATGACGGACCATTTGGTCCATGTTAACGATACGCTTTGGCGTAACCTACTGTTTTCGCTGGATTTTCCTTTTCTGGCACAGTCCATGCTCTCTTCCCTGCGACACATCGCCGCGAGCAGGCGCCGTGAACATGCCGGCATCGCTCGCCAACACGCGCAATCAAGGGGTTATCGTTATGAAAGTTGGCGTCTTCATTCCCATCGGCAACAACGGCTGGCTGATCTCCGAAACCGCCCCGCAATACATGCCGACCTTCGAGCTGAACAAGCAGATCGTCCAGCGCGCCGAGCACTACGGCTTCGATTTCGCCCTGTCGATGATCAAGCTCCGCGGTTTCGGCGGTAAGACCGAATTCTGGGAGCACAACCTCGAATCCTTCACCCTGATGGCCGGCCTCGCCGCCGTCACCAGCAAGATCCAACTGTTCGCCACCGCCGCCACCCTGACCCTGCCGCCGGCCATCGTCGCGCGCATGGCCTCGACCATCGACTCGATCTCGGGCGGCCGCTTCGGCGTCAACCTGGTCACCGGCTGGCAGCGCCCCGAGTACTCGCAGATGGGCATGTGGCCGGGCGACGAGTTCTTCTCAACCCGCTACGAGTACCTCGGCGAGTACGCCCAGGTCCTGCGCGACCTGTGGAGCACCGGGCACAGCGACCTGAAGGGCAAGTACTTCACCATGGAAGACTGCCGCGTCAGCCCGAAACCCCAGGCCGACATGAAGATCATCTGCGCCGGCTCCAGCGACGCCGGCATGGCCTTCTCCGCGCAGTACGCCGACTACAACTTCTGCTTCGGCAAGGGCGTGAACACCCCCGCCGCCTTCGCCCCGGCCACCGAGCGCCTGCTCGCGGCCACCGCCAAGACCGGTCGCGAGGTCAATTCCTGCGTGCTGTTCATGGTCATCGCCGAGGAAACCGAAGCCGCCGCCCGCACCAAGTGGGAGCTGTACAAGGACGGCGCCGACCAGGAAGCGCTGAAGTGGCTGGGCGACCAGGCCGCGGTGGACACCCGCTCGGGCAGCGACACCAACGTGCGGCAGATGTCCGACCCCACCTCGGCGGTGAACATCAACATGGGCACCCTGGTGGGCTCCTTCGAGCAGGTCGCGAAGATGCTCGACGAAGTGGCGGCGGTGCCGGGCACCGAGGGCGTGATGCTGACCTTCGACGACTTCATCGAGGGCGTCGAGAAGTTCGGCCAGCGCATCCAGCCGCTGATGAAGAGCCGCAGCGCCGTCGTGGAAACCCTGAAGGAGATCGCCTGATGAGCGAGAAAAGCGTATCCGGCTACGAACTGCCGGTGGACGCCAGCGCGCCTCTGACCCTGCCGGCACGCCCGGAACCCCTGCAGCTGCGGCCCAGCCAGACTGCGCTGATCGTGGTCGACATGCAGAACGCCTATTCGACCCTCGGCGGCTACCTCGACCTCGCCGGCTTCGACGTCTCCTCCACCGGCCCGGTGATCGAGAAGATCCAGGTCGCCCTCGACGCCGCGCGCGCCGCCGGCGTGCAGGTGATCTTCTTCCAGAACGGCTGGGACAAGGACTACGTCGAGGCGGGCGGCCCCGGCTCGCCGAACTGGCACAAGTCCAACGCGCTGAAGACCATGCGCCGGCGCCCCGAACTGCAGGGTACCCTGCTCGCCAAGGGCGGCTGGGACTATGACCTGGTCGACCAGCTGAAGCCGCTGCCAGGCGACATCGTGATGCCGAAGCCACGCTACAGCGGCTTCTTCAACACGCCGTTGGACAGCATCCTGCGCGCCCGCGGGATCAAGAACCTGGTGTTCACCGGGATCGCCACCAACGTCTGCGTCGAATCGACCCTGCGCGACGGTTTCTTCCTCGAATACTTCGGCGTGGTCCTCGCCGACGCGACCCACCAGGCCGGCCCGCCGTCGGCCCAGGAAGCGGCGCTGTTCAACATCGAGACGTTCTTCGGCTGGGTGTCCTCGGTCGACGACTTCTGCACCACGCTCAAGCAACCGAATCATTAACCGAGGTCGTTCAGAAGCGTAGCGAGCGAAGGACGGGCAAGGCGGAGAAAACCGAGGACGCGGAGTTTACGAGCTGTAAATGAGCAGTCCGAGGTTTTCTCCAACGCAGCCCGCCCGAGCGCAGCAGCTTCTGAGCGATCTCTGAAAACCAGGAAGCCTTGCCATGCCCAAACAATCGATCATCCCGCCGGGAACCGGCAAACCCCTCGCCCCCTACGTGCCGGGTTCGCTGGCCGACGGCATCCTCTACGTCGCCGGCACCCTGCCGCTGGACAAGGACGCCAACGTGGTCCACGTCGGCAACGCCACCGAGCAGACCCGCCACGTGCTGGAAACCATCAAGGGTGTCGTCGAGGCCGCCGGCGGCAGCATGGACGACGTCACCTTCAACATGATCATGCTCAAGGACTGGGCCGACTACGCGGCGATCAACGCCGTCTACGCCGAGTACTTCGCCGGCGAGAAGCCGGCGCGCTACTGCATCCAGTGTGGCCTGGTGAAACCCGAGGCACTGATCGAGATCGCCTCGATCGCCCACGTCGGCAAGTGATGCGCTGCCCGGATGCGCCTGAGCGGCGCATCCGGCGGCTCGAGGACCCTCCATGCACTACGAAATCCACGGCAATCCCGACGCCGGGCAGACCGTCCTGCTGTCCTCCGGCCTTGGCGGCTCGGCGGGCTACTGGACGCCGCACCTGGCCGCGCTCGGCGAACGTTTCCGGGTGATCAGCTACGACCAGCGCGGCACCGGGCGCAGCCCCGCCGAGCTGCCCGAGGGCTACTCCATCGCCGACATGGCCGACGACGTGCTGGCCCTGGCCGACGACCTCGAACTGACCCAGTGCGCCTTCGTCGGCCATGCCCTCGGCGGCCTGGTCGGCCTGCAGGTCGCCCTGCAACGCCCCGGCCTGATCCGCCGCCTGGTGCCGATCAACGCCTGGGCCGCGCCCAACGCCCACAGCGCGCGCTGCTTCGACATGCGCATCGCGCTGCTGAAGAACACCGGCCCCGCCGCCTACGTGGCCGCGCAACCGATCTTCCTCTACCCGCCGAGCTGGATCGTCGCCAACGAAGAACGCCTCGAAGCGGACCTGGCCCACGCCCTCGCGCACTTCCCCGGTGAGGCCAACACCCTGCGGCGGATCGCGGCGCTGCGCGCCTTCGACATCTCCGCGCGCCTGACCGAGATCGACGTGCCGACGCTGGTCATGGCCAGCCGCGACGACAGCCTGGTGCCCTGGACACAGTCCGTGGCCCTGGCCGAAGGCCTGCCGAACGCCCGCCTGGACGTGCGAGACTTCGGCGGCCATGCCTTCAACCTGACCGAACAAGCGGCGTTCGAGGCCAGCCTGCTGGACTTCCTCCAGCAAGCGGACTGAAACGCCCGGAGAACACCATGAGCCTTGCACTCGACGAAAAAGCCCTCGCCAGCCTGTTCAGCGAAGCCCGCACTCACGGCAGCTGGCGCGACCAGCCGGTGAGCGACGATCAGCTGGCCGAACTCTATGCACTGACCCGCATGGGCCCGACCTCGGCCAACTGCAGCCCGGCGCGTTTCGTCTTCGTGCGCAGCGCCGAAGGCAAGGAAAAGCTCAAGCCGACACTGTCCTCGGGCAATCTGGAAAAGACCATGAGCGCGCCGGTGACGGTGATCGTCGCCTACGACCGCGAATTCTACGAAGCGCTGCCGCGCCTGTTCCCGCATGGCGACGCGCGCAGCTGGTTCACCTCCAGCCCGGAATTCGCCGAACAGACCGCGCTGCGCAACAGCTCGATGCAGGCCGCCTACCTGATCCTCGCCGCCCGCGCGATGGGCCTGGATACCGGGCCGATGTCGGGCTTCGACCGCGCCAAGCTCGACGCTGCCTTCTTCGCCGGGAGTACCTGGACCGCCAACCTGCTGATCAACCTCGGCTATGGCAACCCGGAGAAACTTTACCCGCGCCTGCCGCGCCTGGCCTTCGACGAAGCCTGCACGCTCGCCTGACCGACTCGCCCCGCGGGGCAAGGAGAACCTCATGCTCAGCCATTCCCTCGCCGCCTGCGCCAACGACCGGCCGCCGCTCGTGCTCAAGCACGACTATCGCGACGCCATGGCGCGCCTGGGCGCCGCGGTGAACGTGATCACCACCGACGGCCCCGGCGGGCGCGCCGGCTTCACTGCCTCGGCGGTGTGCAGCGTGACCGACGAACCGCCGACCCTGCTGGTCTGCCTCAACCGCGGCGCCTCGGTCTACGACGCCTTCCTGGCCAACGGCGTGGTCTGCGTCAACGTCCTCGCCCACGGCCAGGAAGCGCTGTCCAACCTGTTCGGCGGCAAGACCTCGATGGCCGAGCGCTTCGCCGCCGCGCAGTGGGGCGAACTGGCCAGCGGCGCACCGGTACTCGAAGGCGCGCTGGTCTCCTTCGATTGCCGCGTCGCCGAAACCACCCGGGTCGGCACCCACGACATCCTGTTCTGCGAAGTGCTCGCCATCCGCCACGGCGAACCGGGCAAGGGCCTGATGTATTTCGAGCGGGCCTACCACGGCCTGGGCATTTGACACGACGTAGCCTGGGCAACCTGTAGGGTGGATCGCGCCTTATCGTTCCACCTTACGGGGTTCACCTCCTACGCCGCCTCGCACCGGGCACGTGCCCGGCGGGGGAAGACGGCATCTACGATCCGGACACCTCGCCCGCGTCCACCCCGATGCCGCGCAGAATCAGCCCCTGGACACTGGCCAGGGCCTGCTCGAAGAACGCCGGATCGTCCAGCGTGCGCCCGGTGATCGACTGCACCTGGACCGAGAAATCGGCGTAATGCTGGGTCAGCGCCCAGAGCGAGAAGAACAGGTGATGCGGGTCCACCGGCTGCAACCGGCCGTCGGCGACCCAGGCGCGAACCACCCCGGCCTTGGCATCCACCAGTTCGCGCAGAGTTCCTTCCAGCGCCGGTTTCAGCAACGGCGCCCCCTGGATCATCTCCAGACAGAACAGCCGCGACGCCTGCGGGTGGTCGCGCGAGTTGATCATCTTCAGGCGGATGTACTGGGCGATCGCCTCGGCGGGGTCCTGCTCCGCGCCGATCGCGCGCAGCGGCGCCAGCCAGAGGTCGAGCAGCTCGCTCAGCAGATCGATGTACAACTCCTCCTTGGAGGCGAAGTAGTACAGCAGGTTGCTCTTCGACAGGCCGGCGAGGCTGGCGACCTGATCCAGACTGGTTCCGTGCAGCCCGTAACGCGAAAACAGATCCAGCGCGGCCGCCTGGATCGCCTCCTGCTTGGGTGTTCCGGGTAGGCTCTTTTTACTCACCGTCGAACTTCCTTCGCTGCGGAAAGTTCACCACCGAAGAGGCGACGAAGTTATGGGAACGCACCCGTTGAATAACCCACATCACGCCGCGCAACAACCCTTTTAAAATGCGGGTTAATTATTTACGACGCAATGCGCCGAGCGATCACCCCGCACAAAACAGGGCAGGCAATACTTTGGTGCGCGGCGGTCCCAATGCGGTGCACCGCCACCCCGACCACGGCGCGGCAAAACGCCGCCAACCTCGCCTTTAAAACCAAATAAATCAAACAGATATGCGTTTTTGTCCATTTGGTCAAAATTGGCATACCGGTTGCTATTCAAAGAGGCGGCAAAATGATTATAAAAGCAACTCGAATAGCCTTAGTCGTGCACTTTTAAGTTCACGTAGCTTCAGCTGCCCTCGATCAACTTTCCCACGACCGGAGAGTAGAAATGACGCTGTTGTATGTGCCCATCATCGACCTCGAACCCTATTTCGAAGGCACTCCGGAAGGGAAACAGAAAGTTGCCAGGGCGGTGGATCAGGCCTGCCGGGATATCGGCTTCCTGATCATCAAGAAACACCGGATTCCCCGCGAACTCATCGAGCGCGTATCGCGCCTGAGCCACGCCTTCTTCGACCTGCCGCTGGCGGAAAAACGCAAGGTCGACCGCCCGCGTCCGGACCAGGTGCGCGGCTTCTCCGCGGTGGCCGAGGAGAGTCTCTCCTACAGCACCGGCGAGGCGGCGCCGGGCGACCTCAAGGAATCCTTCTCGGTCGGCCCGAGCAACGTGCCCGACGAGCCCTACTACAACGGCGCGGACGCCGGCCCGCACTTCGCGCCGAACGTCTGGCCGGGCACCCTGCCGGGCTTTCGCGAAGCCTATGAAGAATACTTCGCCGCGATGAGCGAACTGGCGCTGCACATGATGCGGCTGTTCGCCCTCGCCCTGGAGTTGCCCGAGCACTACTTCGACGACAAGGTCGACCGCCACATCAGCATGTTCCGCGTGCTCAGCTACCCGCGCCTGACGCAGCCGCCCGAGGACGGCCAGTTCCGCGCCAGCCCGCACAGCGACTACGGCAGCATGACCATCGTGCTGCCGGACGCCGGCGGCCTGCAGGTGCGCAACAAGGCCGGCGAATGGGTCGACGTGCCCTTCGAGCCGGACGGCTTCGCGGTGAACATCGGCGACCTGATGATGCAGTGGACCAACGACCGCTGGATCTCCACCGTGCACCGGGTGATCGTTCCCGAGCTGGAGCAGCCGAGCAACGCGCGGCGCCAGTCGCTGGTGTTCTTCCACCAGCCCAACTACGACGCCCTCGTCGAATGCCTGCCGAGCTGCCTCGCCGACGGCGAGACGGCGAAGCACGCACCGATCAGCTCCGGCGATCACCTGCGCTCGAAGTTCGTCAAGCAGACCACCTTCGGCGGCACCAAGAGCGAGGTTGCGTAAGCCATGGCCACGCTCTCCTACGTTAACGTCTTCGCCCGGGACGTGGTCGCCCTCAGCGGCTTCTACCAGAAGGTGTTCGGCTTCGCCGAGATCGAGGCGATCCGCTCGCCGATCTTCCGCGGGCTCGACACCGGCAAGTCGTGCCTGGGCTTCAACGCGCCGGACGCCTACGAACTGCTCGGCCTCGCCGACCAGGCCGAGACCCGCGGCATCAAGTTCCTGCTGAACATCGACGTCGACAGCCAGGCGGACGTCGACCTCCGGGTACCGCTGGCCCTGGAGGCCGGCGCGACGCTGATCAAGGCGCCCTACACCACCTATTACAACTGGTACCAGGCGGTGCTGCTCGACCCCGAAGGCAACGTGTTCCGGATCAATTTCATGCTGTAGGGCCGCGCAAACGCTCGACAGCGCACATTTCGTCCCCTCTCCCATTCATGGGAGAGGGTTAGGGAGAGGGCGGTTTTCCCCTCTCCCCCAGCCCCTCTCCCGTAAACGGGAGAGGGGAGGAATGCACACCACCTTCACTCCCGGAGACGACGCAATGCACAAATGGATTCAGAGAAGCCTCTACAGCGCCGTGCTGGTCAGCGTGGCCGGCGTTGCGATGGCCGATGACGGCTTCACCCTGGAAGGCCCGCCGAAGATCGCGATGATCTACTTCGATGCGAAGAACGATGGCGGCTGGACCCAGGCCTTCGACGAGGCACGGGTGAAGATCGAGAAGGAGCTGGGGCAGAAGATCCAGTTCGTCGAAAAAGTCCCGGAGAGCGCCTCGGCGATCAAGCCGGCGGCCGAGCGCTTCATCTCGCGCGGCGCCAACATCGTCATCGGCACCGCCTTCGGCTACTCCGACACCTTCAAGGAACTCGCCGAGAAATACCCCAAGGTGGCCTTCCTCAACGGTTCCGGCACCACCAACGGGCATAACCTCGAATCCTTCTACGGCCGCACCTACGAAACCCACTACCTGTGCGGCATGGCGGCCGGCGCGGCGTCGAAGACCGGCAAGCTGGGCTTCGTCGCGGCCAACCCGTTCGGCGTGGTCAACTGGACCGTCAACGCCTACGAGATGGGCGCCAAGCAGATGAACCCGAACGCCACCACCACGGTGATCTACACCGGCGCGTGGAACGACCCGGTGAAGGAACGCGCCGCCGCCATGGCGCTGATCGACCAGGGCGCCGATGTCATCGGCCAGCACGTCGACACCCCGACCCCGCAGATCGTCGCCCAGGAGCGCGGCGTGTACGGCACCGGCCACCACCGCGACCTCAGCCAGTTCGCCCCGGATGCGACCATCTGCTCGGCGATCTGGACCTGGGACAAGTTCCTCGTCCCGGAGCTGAAGAAAATCACCGCCGGCAACTGGAAGCCGGCGCCCTACGGTGCCTTCATGACCATCCCCGAGGGCGGCGGCGACATCGCCTTCGGCAAGGTCGGCCTGAGCGAGGAAGCCAAGGCCAAGATCATGGCCGAACGCCAGGCGATCATCGACGGCAAGCACATCTACGCAGGGCCTCTGGTCGACCGCGAAGGCAAGGAACGCGTGCCGGCCGGCAGCGACCTGTCCGACGCCGACCTGTGGAAGATGGACTGGTACGTACCCGGCGTGATCACCCAGAAGTAACCCTCGCCAACGGGGACCGCGCCGCGGTCCCTTTGCCAATGGCTTCGTGCGCGAAGCCATTGGCAAAGCCGCTCCAGAGGTTTCCTCCACGGGCGGCCGCAAGGCTCCCGCTCTGTCCCGAGAATCCAAATGCCCAACGCCCTGCAACTCACCGGCGTCAGCAAGTCCTTCGACGGCTTCAAGGCCCTTTCCGACGCCAGCTTCACCGTCAAATGGGGTGAGGTCCACGCCCTGCTCGGCGAGAACGGTGCCGGCAAATCCTCGTTGATGAACATCGCCGCCGGGCTCTACGCGCCGGAAACCGGCGAGCTGCTGATCGACGACAACAAGGTCCAGCTCAAGGGCCCGGCGGATGCCGCGCGCGAGCGCATCGGCATGGTCCATCAGCACTTCAAGCTGGTGAAGCCGTTCTCCGTGGCCGAGAACATCCTGCTCGGCCTGCCCCGGAGCGAAGGCAGCCACCGCAAGCGCCTGCGCGAGACCGAACGGCTGATCGCCGAGAAGGCCGAGCAGATCGGCTTCTCCATCGACCCGAAGAAGACCGTGGCGGACCTGTCCATCGCCGAGCAGCAGCGCGTGGAGATCCTCAAGGTGCTGCTCGCCGGGGCGAAGATCCTGATCCTCGACGAACCCACCGCGGTGCTCACCGACCAGGAAGGCGAACGCCTGCTGTCCACCGTGCAGGGCCTTGCCCGGCAAGGCGCGGCGGTGATCCTGGTGACCCACCGGATGGCCGACGTGAAACGCTTCGCCGACCGCGTGACGGTGATGCGCGGCGGCCGCACGGTGGAAACCCTCGATCCGCAGCAGGTCTCCATCGCCGACCTGGTCAAGCTCACCGTTGGCGAGTCGCTGCCGGCTCCGGAGCATGCGCGCAGCGAACCCGGCCCGGCGCTGCTGACCGTGCGCGGGCTGAAATCCCCGGAGGTCGGCGGCCGGCGCGTCCTCGACGGCATCGACCTGAGCCTGCGCGGCGGCGAGATCTACGGCATCGCCGGGGTCGGCGGCAACGGCCAGAGCGAGCTGGCCAACGTGCTGATGGGGCTGCCCGAACCCAGCGAGGGCGAGATCGCCCTGGAAGGCTTCGGCGACCTGCGCACCGCCGACATGGACCAGCGCCGCGACCTGCGCATCGCCGCGATCCCCGCCGACCGTTACGGCCTGGCGCTGGCCGGCGGCCTGTCGATCGCCGAGAACTTCGCCATCGGCCAGGTCCACAGCGGCCGCTACGGACCGTTCTGGCTGCTGCGCGAAGGCCGCGCGCGGGAAGAGACGCAGGCCGCCGTGGAACGCTTCGACGTGCAGGGCGTGCGCAACGTCCGGCAGAAGGCCGCGCTGCTCTCCGGCGGCAACGCGCAGAAGCTGGTGATCGCCCGGGAATTCTCCCGCGAGCCGCGCATCGTCCTCGCCCACAGCCCGAGCCGCGGCCTCGATGTGCGCGCCGGCGCCGCCGTGCACCAGCGCCTGCTGGCTGCACGCGACAGCGGTGCCGCGGTGCTGCTGATCAGCGAGGACCTCGACGAAGTGCTGGCCCTGGCCGACCGCATCGGCGTGATGAGCGCCGGCAAGATCGTCGCCGAATTCGAACGACCCGCCGATCGCCAGGCGATCGGCAAAGCCATGGTGGACCATGTCTGAGCTTTCCAACGCAACCCAACCGACGTCCGCGCCGAAGCGCCAGCCGCTGACCAGCCGCCGCTACGCCCTGGAAATCCGCCAGCAGATGGCCTGGCACTGGCAGGCGCTGATCCTCGCCGTGTCGCTGATCGTCGGCCTGGGCATCTCCGCGGCGATCCTGATCGCCGCCGGCGTCCCCGGCGGCGAGCTGCTCGACGAGTTCGTCATCCTCACCCTGTTCGATGCGCAGAGCCTGCGCGCGGTGCTGTTCCAGGCCGCGCCCATCGTCATGGTCGGCATCGCCGGCTGCCTGGCGTTCCGCGCGCGCTTCTGGAACCTCGGCCTGGAGGGCCAGATGATCTGGGGCGGGATCGCCGCCACGGCCATCTCGCTGTTCGAGGTCGGTCCCGAATCCACCCGCCTGGCGCTGATGTTCGTCGCCGCCACCCTCGCCGGGCTGGCCTGGGCATTGGCGCCGGTGCTGCTCAAGCTGAACCTCAAGGTCAACGAAATCATCTCCACCCTGATGCTCAACTACATCGCCGCCAACTTCCTCCTGCACCTGGTCTACGGCGCCTGGAAGGACCCCAAGGATTCCTTCCCCTATTCGCCGCAGTACCGCGCCTTCGAGCGCCTGCCGGAGATGTTCGACGGCTACAGCATGGCGATCCCGCTGGCGGTGCTGGTGGCGCTGTTCGCCTGGTGGTTCGTCGGCGTCTGCCGCGCCGGGCTGTACCTGCGCTTCGTCGACGCCAACCCGCGCGTCGCCGACGCGGTCGGCGTCCCGGTGCGCAAGGTGATCGTCGGCACCGTGCTGCTCTCCGGCGGCCTCGCCGGGATCGCCGGTTTCGTCGTCGCCGCTGGCCAGGAGGGCCGCCTGACCCAGGCGTTCTACCAGGGCTACGGCTTCTCCGGGATACTCATCGCCTTCCTCGCGCGCAACAACCCGCTGGCAGCGACCATCGTCGCGCTGCTGGTGGCGACCCTGTTCGTCGCCGGACGCAACCTGCAGGTGTTCTACCAGATCCCGTTTTCCATGGTTCAGTTGATCCAGGCGCTGATCGTCATCTGCGTCGCCTCCTCGGACTTCTTCATTCGCCACCGCATCCGCCGCATCGCCGGGAGGGAAAGCTGATGGACCTGCTCGCCAGTTGGCTCGGCAACGTGCCCGATTTCGCCGTGCCCTACGCCCTCGCCGCGCTGGGCCTGATCCTCACCGAGCGCGCCGGCGTGCTCTCGCTCGGCGCCGAGGGCCTGCTGCTGGCCGGGGCGCTGGCCAGCATCGGCACGCAGCTGGCCTTCGGCGTGGCCGGCTTGTCGCTGCTCGCCGGAATGGCCGCCGCCGCGCTGGTGTCGATCCTCTTCGCGGTGATGGTGATCGTCCTGCGGGTCAACCAGGTGATCGCCGGGCTGACCCTGGTGTTCTTCTGCCAGGGTCTCACCAGCCTGCTCGGCACGCTGCTGGAATGGACCAACCAGCCAATCCGGGGGCTGCCCGCACTGGCCCTCTGGCCGCTGTCCGAGCTGCCGCTGGTGGGCAAGCTGTTCCACCAGAACCTGATGGTCTACCTGACCGTGCCGATCTTCCTCGGCGTGGTCTGGTACCTCAACCGCAGCACCTCCGGCCTGCGCCTGCGCGCGGTGGGCGAGAACCCGCAGGCGGCCGACGCCGCCGGCATCCCGGTGCTCGCCTACCGCTTCGCCGCGGTGATGGCCGGCTCGGCGCTGGTCGGTCTGGCCGGCGCCTACATCGCCGTGCTCAGCACCAAGATGTGGATCGCCGACATGAGCGGCGGGCGCGGCTGGATCGCCGTGGCGCTGGTGATCTTCGCCCGCTGGTCGCCGTGGAAGGCGCTGGCCGGCGCGGTGCTGTTCGGCTGCATCGAGGCGCTGATCCCGCAACTGGCCGCCGCCGGCGTGCGCCTGCCGCAGTATTTCGTGCTGATGACGCCCTATGCGGTGACCCTCGCCGTGATGATCTGGGTCGCCCTCGGCGGCCGCCAGAACAACGCCCAGCCCGGTGCACTGGGCGAACCCTATGTGCGCGAGGAACGGCGCTGAACGACTGGACCGGGGCACGCATTCTCTTCGCCGGCCGGGCGCAGCACCGCACGGTGGATCGATGAAGCGCGATCCACCCTACGAAAGCGTTGAGTTGCGGATGACGCGCCGATCATAGCCGCTGCACCGATCGGCTTTTCGTAGGGTGGATGTCGCTTTTCACATCCACCAGGGCGCAGACCGCACTCTTCCGCAAACTACCCATTACCCACTCCCAGGAGCCCGCATGCGCACCTTCGTCTATGAACAACCGCGCGAGCTGGACGCGGCGCAATTCGCCGATTACCTCGACCCCGGCCGCACCGCGGTCATCTCCATCGACCTGCACCGCGGGCACCTCGACGACTCGCCGGAATGCCCCTGCCCGGCGCCACGCGCACGCGAGCTGGTAGCGCCGGTGGACGCCTTCCACGATCAGGCCCGCGCCCTGGGCGTGCGCGTGGTGCACATCCGCTCGGTGCTGCGCGCCGACGGTTCGGACGACATGAACGGGATTCCGGCAGCCTGGCGGCGGACCTTCCCGCTGCACGTCGGGGAGATTCCCAACCACGCCGAACACGCGCTGGAGGGCTCGATCTGGACCGAATGGGTGACCCGCGTCGAACCGGGCGATCTGATGGTCTCGAACAAGCGCCGGCTGTCGGCCTTCTATCCCACCGACCTGGACTTCCTGCTGCGCAACCAGCGCATCGACACCCTGGTGTTCAACGGCGGCTTCGCCGACTGCTGCGTGCTCAACAGCGCCTTCGAGGCGAACAACCTCAACTACCGGGTGATCGTCCTGCGCGACCTGGTGCGCGGCACCGACGAACACCTGGAGTCCGCGGCCTTCTCGATGGTCTCGCTGCACCTGGGGCTGGTGATGGAATCGCAGGACCTGCTGCAGGTCTGGCGCGGCTGAACGCATGCTGTCCCCAACGGGCGCTCGCGATGGTGGGCTGAAGCCCACCTTACGCAAGACGTCCGACTTTAGCCGTAGGGTGGGTTAGGCGCATTCCCGGAAGTTTGGTCCCGCGCCGACCGTGACGCGCCGTAACCCACCGGGCGGTGCCTTGCCGATCCCGTGCGGAGTGATCCGGACGCGCCGACTGGTGCGCACGGCGTTCCCCCGCGACGCATGCCGGCTCGCTGGCGTAGGGTGCGCTGCGCGCACCGCTGCTTGACCTACAGCGTCTTCTCGAAGATCTTCGAGTTGCGCTGGAAGTTGTACAGCGAGGCGCGCGCCGCCGGCAGGCGCTCGACGCCGCTGGGCTCGAAGCCGCGCTCGCGGAACCAGTGCGCGGTGCGCGTGGTGAGCACGAACAGGGTCTTCAGCCCGGCCGCCCGGGCGCGCTCCTCGATGCGTTCGAGCAGTTCGTCGCCGCGCCCGCCGTGGCGGTAATCCGGGTTCACCGCCAGGCACGCCAGTTCGCCGGCATCGGAATCGGCGATCGGGTAGAGCGCCGCGCAGGCGATGATCAGGCCGTCGCGCTCGACCAAGCTGAACTGCTCGATCTCGCGCTCCAGCACTTCGCGCGAGCGGCGCACCAGAATCCCCTGCTCCTCCAGCGGCGTGATCAGGTCGATCAGCCCGCCGACATCCTTGATGCTCGCCTCGCGCAATTGCTCGAACTGCTCCTGGTCGACCAGCGTGCCGCCGCCGTCGCGGGTGAACAGCTCGGTGAGCAGCGCGCCATCCTCCGCGTAGCTGACGATGTGGCTGCGCTTCACCCCGGCGCGGCAGGCGTGCGCGGCGGCGTCGAGCAGTTCGGCCTGGTAGTTGCTGCCCAGGCGCTGCAGATGCGCCGGAACCTGCTGCGGGCGCAGCTCGCGGATGAGCTTGCCGCTCTCGTCGAGCAGGCCGTGCTCGGCGCCGAACAGGATCAGCTTGTCGGCGGCCAGGTCGATGGCCGCGCGCATCGCCACGTCCTCGCAGGCGAGGTTAAAGATCTCGCCGGTCGGCGAATAGCCCAGCGGCGAGAGCAGCACGATGTTGCGCTCGTCGAGCTGGCGGCCGATGCCCTTGCGGTCGATGCGGCGGACCTCCCCGGTGTGGTGGTAGTCGACGCCATCGAGCACGCCGATCGGCCGCGCGGTGACGTAGTTGCCGCTGGATACGCGCAGCCGCGCGCCCTGCATCGGCGAGGCGGCCAGGTCCATCGACAGGCGCGCCTCGATGGCCACGCGCAGGTGGCCGACGGCGTCGATCACGCACTCCAGCGTCTGCGCATCGGTGATCCGCAGGTCGCGGTGGAAGTGCGGGGTCAACCCCCGCGCCGACAGCCGCGCCTCGATCTGCGGGCGCGAACCGTGGACCAGCACCAGGCGCACGCCAAGGCTGTGCAGCAGCACAAGGTCGTGGACGATGTTGCCGAAATTGGGATGGGCAACGCCCTCGCCGGGCAGCATCACCACGAAGGTGCGCTCCCGGTGGGAGTTGATGTAGGGCGAAGCGTGGCGTAGCCAGTTGACGTAGTCGTGCATGAAAGAACCGCTGTCGATCGGATAACTCCCCGCACCGGTCGGGCGCGGGGTCGCGGAGAGGCCCTGAGTGGTGGCGTCTCGGTCCTCGGGGGAGGGACTCATCGTCGTAGCACGGGGTACTCCGTTGTCGGCCTCAGCGGGCGGGGTTCAGGCAGTAATGGGCGATCAGCTCGCGCAGCAGGTTCACGCAGGGTTCCAGGCGAGACAGCTGCAGGTACTCGTCCGGCTGGTGCGCGCAGGCGATATCGCCGGGACCGAGTACCAGGGTCTCGCAGCCAAGCTGCTGAAGATAAGGCGCTTCGGTGCCGAATGCCACCGCCTCGGCGGCGTGCCCGGTGAGCCGCTCGGCAAGGCGCACCAGCTCGGCGTCGGCGGCCTGCTCGAACGGCGGCACTTCGGGAAACAGCGGAGCGAAGTCGATCTGCACCTGGCGGGCCTCGGCCAGTGGCTGCAGCTTGTCGCGGATCGCCGTGCGCAGCTGCTGCGGGTCCATCCCCGGCAGCGGGCGCAGGTCGAACTCCAGCGAGCATTGCCCGCAGATGCGATTCGGGTTGTCGCCGCCGTGGATGCAGCCGAGGTTGAGGGTCGGTTGCGGCACGTTGAACAGCGGGTTCTGGTATTCGCGCTGCCATTCGCCGCGCAGCAGCAACAACTCGTGCATCGCCGCCTGCATCGCCTCCAGCGCGCTGTGGCCGAAGCTCGGGTCGGAGGAGTGGCCGCTTTGCCCGAGGATGTCGATGCGCTCCATCATCACGCCCTTGTGCAGGCGGATCGGTCGCAGTCCGGTCGGCTCGCCGATCACCGCGGCGCGTCCCAGCGGCCGTCCGGCCTGGGCCAGCGCGCGGGCGCCGGACATCGAGCTTTCCTCGTCGCAGGTGGCGAGGATCAGCAACGGCTGGCGGAACGGCTGCTGCAGCAGCGGCAGCACCGCTTCGATGATCAACGCGAAGAAGCCCTTCATGTCGCACACGCCGAGGCCGTACCAGCGGTCGTCGGCCTCGCGCAGTTGCAGCGGGTCGCCGCTCCACAGCGGCGCGTCGAACGGCACGGTATCGCTGTGCCCGGCCAGCACCAGGCCGCCGGGACCGCTGCCGTAGCTGGCCAGCAGGTTGAATTTGCCGGGGCTGACTTCCTGGGTCTCGCAGACGAAACCGAGGTCGCCCAGCCAGTTGGACAGCAGTTCGATCACCGGGCGATTGGTCTGGTCCCAGTGCGCCTGGGTGCAGCTCACCGACGGCGCGGCGATCAGCGCGGCGAAGCGTTCTTTCAGGTTGGGAGGCGACATGAATACTCCAGGGTTCTGCATCGTGAAAGCGTGCGGCGGACGCGTCCTGTAGACTTTCCGCTTCCGGCAGCCGTCCCGCGCTGCGTCGAACGCCACGGCCATGCACAAAGAAACCGAAATCAAATTGCGCGCCAGCCGCGAAACCCTCGCCGCACTGCGCGAGCACCCGCTACTGAAGAAGCGCAACAAGTCCGGCTGGGAGCGCAGTGAACTGCTCAACCAGTATTACGACACGCCGAATCGCGATTTGGCTCAGGCCAGGGTCGCCCTGCGCGTGCGTCGCGACGGCGACCTGTTAATCCAGACCCTGAAGAGCCGCGGCCGCAGCGTCGCCGGGTTGTCCGAACGCAACGAGTGGGAATGGAACCTGCCCAAAGCCAGGCTGGATATCAAGCTGCTCGGCGACGACTGCTGGCCGCAAAGCCTGGCCGACCTGGACAAGAAGACCCTGAAACCGCTGTTCACCACCGATTTCGTCCGCGAACGCGCGGAGATCGCCTGGGGTCGCGGCAAGGCCAAGGTAGTCGTCGAGGCGGCGCTGGACCTCGGCCAGGTGCTCGCCGACGGCAAGCAGGAGGAAATCTGCGAGCTGGAGCTGGAACTGCGCCAGGGCGAACCCGAGGCGCTGCTGGAGCTGGCCGCCGAGCTGGCCGCGAGCCTGCCGCTGATGCCCTGCGACATCAGCAAGGCCGAGCGCGGTTATCGCCTGTTCGACCCGGACAGCTACGCCGTCAGCCTGCCGGCCGTGGAGCTCAATGGCCTGATGCCGCTGGACGATGCCTTCGCCGCGCTCGCCTGGCAGTTGCTCGGCAGCAGCCAGCGCCTCGCCGAGCAATATCGCTTCAACGGCCACTGGAAGCTGCTGGAGGACTGGCTGCGCCAACTGGTCGACCTGCGCGCCCTGCTCAGCAGCCTCGGCCAGGCCGCGCCGCGTTCGAGCAGCCACGCGCTGCGCGAAAGCCTCGACGCGCTGCTGGCCGACTGGCGCCCACGCCTGCTCGCCGGGCACGACGACGAAAGCGTGCGCCAGGCGGCGCCAGGGTCGTTCGCCGAAGAGCTGGCCGGCACGCGCTGGGGCGTGTTCTCGCTGAACGCCTCGAACTGGCTGCTGGGCCGCCAGTGGACCGCCGGTCGCAACGAGCGTGGGACGCGCCAGGGCGCCGCGCCGCTGGGCAAATGGCTGCCACGCCAGCTCGGCGACGAGGCCAAGGCACTGCCGCTGGCGCGCTACGAACTGCAGCCCGAGGACCTCGCCGAGCAACTGCCGCGCCTGGAGCGCCTGCTGGTCTGGCTGCGCCTGGGCCGCGGCGTGCTGGAGCTGGCGGAGACCGACCGGCTGTTCGGCGAGTTGAGCAAGCTGGTCGACCTGGCGAACCGCCCGCGCGACGAGGACGGCGTGCTCGACGAACGCGAGCAGCAGGCCCGCACCGTCGGCACCCTGCGCGCCTGGAAGACGCTCAACCGCTGAAGCCCGCGAATTCGTGGGGCAGGTCTAAGCCGCGCCCTCACTCGACCATCGGGCATCTGCGAACGCGTAGGGTGGGCTTCAGCCCACCACACCCACACCGCCCGCGCCGCAGAGCCTGCCGATAGTTCCTCCGGGGATAATCTGGCAAGCTCCGGCGACCTGTTCATCCACCGGAGCCCCGCGTGTTCAAACGAAGCTTCCAATCCCTCGTCGCCACCTGGCTGACCGGGCTGATCGCGTTGCTGCCCCTGGTGCTGACGTTTGCCCTGCTGGCCTGGATCGTCAACCTGCTCAACGGCATCGTCGGTCCGTCAACGCTGATCGGCCGCGTGCTCGCCGCGCTCGGCCAGCCGTTCGCCAGCAATTCCTACCTGGCCTACTTGGTCGGCACCCTGGTGATCCTCGCCAGCCTCTACCCGCTCGGCCTGGCCGTGCAGCTGGGCTTTCGCCGGCCGCTGGCCTGGCTGTTCCGGGTGACCCTGCGACGGGTGCCGCTGATCGGCAATTTCTACAACCTCGCGGACCGCTTCGTCGGCCTGCTCGACCGCGACAAGGACGCCGACATCACCAGCATGAGCCCGGTCTGGTGCTTCTTCGGGGGCGACGGCGCGGCGGTGCTGGCACTGATGCCCAGCGGCGTGACGGTCGACCTGGAAGGCCGCCCGCACGTGGCGATCCTGGTGCCGACCGCGCCGATCCCGGTCGGCGGCGGCCTGCTCTACGTGCCCCAGGAATGGATTCGCCCGGCCAACATGGGCGTCGATACGCTGACCAGCATCTACGTCTCCATGGGCCTGACGCCGCCACCGGCGCTGCCGCGTCGCGAGGCCGATCAACTGCCCGGCTAGCCGCCAGGCGCAGGTTCTGCGATCACCGGGATTAGGGCATCCTAGTCCCCCAGCCGCTCAAGGGGACTCCGCATGTCCGCCCTCACCTCCTCCGCCGCCGACCGCACGCTCGATCTGGCCGATCTGCTCCGCGACCTGGTCGCCCAGGGCCGCATCGACCAGAACGCCGCCGAGCAGTGCCTGGCGATCCGCCGCAGCTCGCTGAACAACCAGCAGCACCCGCTGGAGTTCCTCGCCGCACAGCAGGTCGAGGACAAGGCCAACCCGCCGCGCAAGCTCGACCTGGAAACCCTCACGCGCTGGCTCGCCGACCACGCCGGGCAGCCGTACCTGCGCATCGACCCGCTGAAGATCGACGTCGCCTCGCTGACCCCGCTGATGTCCTTCGCCTTCGCCCAGAGGCACAAGATCCTCGCCGTCGCGGTGGACGCCGAGGCGGTCACCATCGCCAGCGCGCAGCCGTTCGTGGTCAGTTGGGAAGCCAACCTGACCCACGTGCTCAAGCGCCCGATCAAGCGTGTGGTGGCCAACCCGGCGGAGATCCAGCGCTTTACCACCGAGTTCTACCGCCTGGCGCGCTCGGTCAGCGGCGCCAACTCGATCGACCAGAAGATAAGCAACCTGGGCAACTTCGAGCAGTTGCTTAGCCTCGGCGCGCAGGACCAGGAACCGGACGCCAACGACGCGCACATCGTCAACATCGTCGACTGGCTGTTCCAGTATGCCTACCAGCAGCGCGCCAGCGACATCCACATTGAACCGCGCCGCGAGATGGGCACGGTGCGTTTCCGCATCGACGGCGTGCTGCACAACGTCTACCAGTTCCCCGCGCAGGTGACGATCGCCATCATCAGCCGGCTAAAGAACCTCGGGCGGATGAACGTCGCCGAGAAGCGCAAGCCGCAGGACGGCCGGATCAAGACCAAGACGCCCGACGGCGGTGAGGTCGAACTGCGTCTTTCGACGCTGCCGACGGCATTCGGCGAGAAGATGGTGATGCGTATCTTCGACCCCGAGGTGCTGCTCAAGAGCTTCGACGCGCTGGGCTTCTCCGCCGACGACCTGCGCCGCTGGCAATCCATGACCGGCCAGCCGAACGGCATCATCCTGGTCACAGGACCGACCGGTTCGGGCAAGACCACCACGCTGTACACCACGCTCAAGCAGCTGGCCACCGAGGAAGTGAACGTCTGCACCATCGAGGACCCGATCGAGATGATCGAGCCGGCGTTCAACCAGATGCAGGTGCAGCACAACATCGAGCTGACCTTCGCCAGCGGCGTGCGCGCGCTGATGCGCCAGGACCCCGACATCATCATGGTCGGCGAGATCCGCGACCTGGAGACCGCCGAAATGGCCATCCAGGCGGCGCTCACCGGCCACCTGGTGCTCTCCACCCTGCACACCAACGACGCGCCCAGCGCGATCACCCGCCTGCTCGAACTCGGCGTACCGCACTACCTGCTCAAGGCGACGCTGCTGGGCGTCATGGCGCAGCGTCTGGTGCGCACCCTGTGCCCGCACTGCAAGGCGCCAGTGGAACTCGACGAAGCCGACTGGCACAGCCTGACCAAACCCTGGAGCGCGCCGCTGCCAACCGGAGCGCACCGCGCGGTGGGCTGCAACGAATGCCGCGACACGGGCTACCGGGGGCGCGCCGGGGTCTACGAGATCATGCTGCTCAACGACTCGATCAAGCCCCTGATCACCGCCGACATCGACCTCGTCGCCTTCCGCCGCCAGGCCTTCAAGGACGGCATGCGCAGCCTGCGCCTGTCCGGCGCGCAAAAGGTCGCCGCCGGCCTCAGCACCATCGAGGAAATCCTCCGGGTAACGCCGCAGAGCGAGCAGAAGTGAGCGCAACGTGCGGCAACAGCTTGCTCGGCCGGGAACCGGAGCCGACCAGCGATCCGGGTTAGACTGGCGCTTCCTCTTCATTCGCAAAGGAACCGCAATGGAAGTCGCCAGCGTCATCTTTCTCTTCGTCGGCCTCGCCGTGGCCATCGTCTTCATGGGCTTCAAGGTCGTGCCGCAGGGCTACCAGTGGACGGTGGAGCGCTTCGGTCGCTACACCACCACGCTCAAGCCCGGTTTGAACATCATCGTCCCGGTGATGGACCGCATCGGCCACAAGATCAACGTCATGGAAAGCGTGCTGGACATCCCCCCGCAGGAAGTCATCACCGCCGACAACGCCACTGTGCAGATCGACGCCGTGTGCTTCTACCAGGTGATCAACACCGCCCAGGCCGCCTACGAGGTGAACAACCTGGTGCATGCGATCCGCAACCTGCTGCAGACCAACATCCGCACCGTGCTCGGCTCGATGGAACTGGACGCCATGCTCAGCCAGCGCGACGCCATCAACGAGAAGCTGCTCAAGACCGTTGATGAGGCGACTGCGCCCTGGGGCATCAAGATCACCCGCATCGAGATCAAGGACATCAGCCCGCCGGCCGACCTGATGGCCGCCATGTCCGGGCAGATGAAGGCCGAACGGGTCAAGCGCGCGCAGATTCTCGAAGCCGAGGGTTCGCGCTCGGCGGCGATCCTCACCGCCGAAGGGCACAAGCAGGCGGAAATTCTCCGCGCCGAGGGCGAGCGTGCCGCGGCCTTCCTCGAGGCCGAGGCGCGCGAACGCGCGGCGGCCGCCGAGGCGGAGGCGACCCGCGTGGTCTCCGAGGCCATCGCCAGCGGCAACGTGCAGGCGGTGAACTACTTCGTCGCGCAGAAGTACATCGACGCCCTCGGCAAGCTGGCCGGCGCCAATAACAGCAAGGTGATCCTGATGCCGCTGGAAGCCAGCCAGGTGATCGGCGCGGTCGGCGGCATCGGCGAGATCGTCAAGGCCACTTTCGGCAACGCACCCGAAGACAAGCGGCCATGATCGAGTACCTGCAACACCTCTCGCCCTGGCAATGGCTGGCCTTCGGCACGCTGCTGCTGATCCTCGAGGTGTTCGGCGCCGGCGGTTATCTGCTCTGGATCGGCGTGGCCGCGGCCGGCGTGGCGCTGGCCGGCTTCGTTTTCCCGGCGCTGCCCTGGGCGTTGCAGTTCGTGCTGTTCGGCGTGCTGTCGATCCTGACGGCGGTGTACTGGTGGCGGCGCCAGCGCAGCGGCAAGTCGCCGTCGGAGCAGCCGGGCCTGAACCAGCGCGGCCAGGAATTCCTCGGCCGGCGCTTCGCCCTGCACGAAGCGATCGTCGACGGACGCGGCAAGATCAAGGCCGGCGACAGCCTCTGGCTGGTGACCGGCCCGGACCTGCCGCAGGGCAGCGAAGTGCGCGTGGTTGGCCAGGATGGCGTGCTGCTCAGGGTCGAAGCGGCCTGAGAGCCGGCATAGCGAACGGAACTGTTTGCCGTACGTCGCTTTCTGATGGGTAGGTCCCCCTCGACGGGCCGTACAAAAGGAGTCCTATCATGCGCAATAAACTTCTGATCGCTTCGCTGGCGCTTTGCCTGCCTACCACAGCCGCCATGGCCGCAGGGATGCGTGACTACGCCACGTCCGCCGGTATTTCCGCCTCGCTGTACTCGACCTTCAAGGACGACAAGATCGTCTACGCCGCCCAGGACGACGCCAGCAGCTTCGTCGCCAGCAACGGCGCGATCCGCGGCCCCTACCTGGAAGCCGCCCTGCAGCAGGTGCGCGGCAACAATCCGGGCCTGCAGGCCGACGACATGGCCCTGGCCACCGCGATCCTGACCGCCGAGCAACAGCCGGCGCAGTGATCCGGCAGCGACGACGAAGCCGCCCCAGGGCGGCTTTTTCATGCCTGTCATCCGCCGTGGCCCATGCTGCGGGTAACAAAAAGGCCGCCCGTGGGCGGCCTTTTCGAGCAATCCGGCTTCAGCCGAACACGCGGGTGGCGGTCCAGAACAACAGTGCCGCCAGCGCCATCGAGATGGGCAAAGTCAGCACCCAGGCCAGCAGGATGTTGCGGATGGTGTTGCCCTGCAGTCCGCTCTTGTTCGCCACCATGGTCCCGGCGACGCCGGACGACAGTACGTGGGTGGTCGATACCGGCAGGCTGAACACGTTGGCAAGGCCGATGGCGCAGGCGGCGGTGATCTGCGCGGACATGCCCTGCGCATAGGTCATACCCTGCTTGCCGATCTTCTCGCCCACGGTGAAGACCACCCGTTTCCAGCCAATCATGGTGCCCATGCCGAGCGCCAGCGCCACCGCCAGGATCACCCAGAACGGCGAGTACTCGGTGGTGGTGGTGAGGTCGCCGCGCAGCTTGTCGAGGTCCGACTTGTCGCGTCCCGAGAGCACGTTCAGCTTGCCGACCAGCTTCGCCGAGTCGTCCAGACACAGCAGATAGCGGCGCACTTCGATGCGCTTGGCTTCGCTTAAGGTGCGGTAGTCGTCGATGCCCTCGAGGTTGGCCTTCAGCGCGGCGATGGTCGGCACGGTCAGCTTCGGATCGCAGCGATATTCCGGCGGCAGGTCGACGTCGCGACGTTTCAGCGCGAGGAAATCGCCCAGCGAATCGGCGTTGCGCTCGTAGAACATGCTCAGGTGGGTCGCCGCGTCGCGGGTACGCTCGATCTCGTAGGTGCTGGCGTTCAGATCGAGGACGAACTTGGCCGGCACCAGGCCGATCAGCACCAGCATGATCAGGCCGATGCCCTTCTGCCCGTCGTTGGACCCGTGGACGAAGCTCATGGCCATCGCCGACAGCACCAGCACCAGGCGATTCCAGAACGGCGGGTGCTTCTTGTTGCGGCGCTGTTCGGGGGTCTTGTGCATCTTCGAGAACGGCCGCCACCACTTCAGGCCGAGCAGCACCAGGCCGGCGACGACGAAACCCACCATCGGCGAAAGGATCAGAGACAGGCCGATGTCGATCGCCTTCTGCCAGTTGATCCCGTCACCCACCGGAATCCCGGTGATCAGCGCGTTGGCCAGGCCGACGCCAAGGATCGAGCCGATCAGGGTGTGCGAACTGGACGCCGGAATCCCCAGGTACCAGGTGCCAAGGTTCCAGGCGATGGCGGCGGCGAGCAGCGAGAACACCATCGACAGGCCGTGGGCGGTGTTGACGTTGATCAGCAGCTCGACCGGCAGCAGGTGGACGATCGCGTAGGCCACGCCCACGCCGCCGAGCAGCACGCCGAGGAAATTGAACACACCCGAAGCGAATACGGCGAGGTGCGGAGGCATCGCCTTGGTGTAGATCACCGTGGCGACCGCGTTCGCAGTGTCATGGAAACCGTTGATGAATTCGAAGGTGAGGACGAATGCCAGAGCGAGCACCAGGCTCAGCACCAGCCAGGCATCGAGCCCGCTGAAAAGTTCGAACATGAAGGTTCAGGACCACTCTTGAGGGGGCGCGATTATGACAGAAAAGCCACCATGCTCCCCTAGGCGTTTATTGATGCAGCGCACTCGGCGCCGACCGGCGGGCCGCTGAGCGCGTTCCCGGCGGGGTGAAGGAGACACCAGGCAGAAACGCGAAACCGGCGCGGACGCCGGTTTCGATGAGCCGAGGGCACCCGACACGGTCGGTGCTCGCCGGCACTCAGGCTTCGTCGGCGGCGGCGCGGTAGCCGTCGGCATCGAGCAGCTTGTCCAGCTCGCTGACGTCGGCGGGCTTCAGCTTGAAGAACCAGCTGCCGTAAGGATCGCTGTTGACGCCTTCCGGGCCATCGGCCAGGCCGGTATTCACCGCGATGACTTCACCGCCCACCGGGGCGTAGATATCGGAGGCGGCCTTCACCGACTCGACGACGCCGGCTTCCTGGCCGGCGGCGAGTTGTGCGCCGACTTCCGGCAGCTCGATGAAGACCACGTCGCCGAGGGCTTCCTGGGCATGGTCGGAAATGCCCACGGTGACCGTGCCGTCGGCTTCCAGGCGGGCCCATTCGTGGCTGGCGGCGTAACGCAGGTCGGCACGGATATCACTCATTTTCTTGGTCTCCAGAGTTGGAAAAAAACTGCCGGTAATTTAGCAGCCCCGCGCGACTTTTCGCGGAAAACCTGCGGAGCGGAAGGCCGGGCGATCAGATCAGTGCTTTGCCATGGCGGACGAAGGTGGGCTGGACGACCCGAACCGGATACCACTTGCCACGAATCTCCACCTCGGCGCGCACGCCGGTGGCGGCCGGCACGCGTGCCAGCGCTATCGATTTACCCAGCGTCGGCGAATAGCTGCCGCTGGTGATCTCGCCGTCGCCGACGCCGACCACGCGTACCACCTGATGCGCACGCAGCACGCCGCGCTCTTCCAGCACCAGCCCGACCAGACGTGGCAGGGCGCCCTGGGCGCGCTGTGCCTCGAGCGCGGCGCGGCCCATGAACTGGCGCTCGGCGGGCTCCCAGGCGAGCGTCCAGGCCATGTTCGAGATCAGCGGCGACGTGCTGTCGTCCATGTCCTGGCCGTAGAGGTTCATACCGGCTTCCAGGCGCAAGGTGTCGCGCGCGCCGAGGCCGATCGGCGAGATGCCGGCGCCGACCAGTTCGCTGAAGAACCCGGCGACCTGATCCTGCGGCAGGATGATCTCCAGGCCGTCCTCACCGGTGTAGCCGGTGCGGGCGATGAACCAGTCGCCATCGGCGAAGCCCTGGAACGGCTTGAGCGCCCGAATCAATTCGGCGCGCACGTGATTGACCTGCTCGCAGGTACGCGCTCGCGCCTGCGGGCCTTGCACCGCCAGCATGCCGAGGTCCGCGCGCTCGCGCAGCTCGACGTTGAAACCCTCGCTGCACCGCTGCATCCAGGCGAGGTCCTTTTCGCGGGTGGCGGCGTTCACCACCAGGCGGTAACCGTCCTCGGTGAGGTAG
Source organism: Pseudomonas sp. PS02288 (assembly GCF_029959715.1). Taxonomy (NCBI): domain Bacteria; kingdom Pseudomonadati; phylum Pseudomonadota; class Gammaproteobacteria; order Pseudomonadales; family Pseudomonadaceae; genus Pseudomonas; species Pseudomonas sp. PS02288. Next base: position 37,426 of record NZ_JASCPA010000046.1, read on the forward strand.
ACGATCAGATCGTCGACCACCCCGCCACGCTCGTTGAGCATTGCGCTGTAGAGGGCCTTGCCGGGGCTCGCCAGGCGCGCGACATCGTTCGCCAGGAGCATTTGCAGGAAGACCTTGGCATCGCTGCCGGACAGGTCGACGACGGTCATGTGGGAGACATCGAAGACACCGCAGTCACGGCGCACCTGATGGTGCTCTTCGACCTGCGATCCGTAGTGCAGCGGCATGTCCCAGCCGCCGAAGTCGACCATCTTGGCGCCGAGCGCCAGGTGCTGGTCGTAGAGGGGCGTACGCTTACCCATGGGTTTCTCCTTCCGGGTCCGGCGAGATGCGTTCGGGCCTTGCGACCTGGCTGAAACCCGCGGTTGACGGGGCTTGCGCAGATCCACACAGGCCTGCCGGGGATGGTCGGCCGCATCGAATGGCGCGCATTGTAGCCGCAAGGTGGGGGGCGGTCATCCCGGGTTTCTGTCGCAGTTGATGTCCGCTCGCAGGGCCGCGGCCCGGCCTCGAGGCGGTCCGACGGGCGGGCGGATACGAAGGAAATCGTGGCGCGAAAAGACCGCCGCCAGGTTCTGGCGGCGAGTGCGAAGGCGTTGGAAGAGCATCGCCGGACGCCGGGAAGCGCTCGGCACAACGTCAGAGGCGGGCCAGTTCGGGAAGATCGCCGGACAGTCCGAGCGCCTGGCGAACGAACAGCGATTTGGCTTCCGGCAGCTTGTCGACCAGACGCAGGCCGGTGTTGCGCAGCCAGCGCAGCGGCAACAGGTTGCTCTGGAACAGCCGCTCGAAGCTCTCCATCGCCGCCATCATCGCCAGGTTGTTCGGCATCCGCCGACGCTCGAAGCGGCCCAGCACGCGCTCGTCGGCCAGCGTTTCACCGCGCTGCTGCGCATGCAGCAGCACTTCGGCGAGCACCGCGGCGTCGAGGAAGCCCAGGTTCACGCCCTGCCCGGCGAGCGGGTGGATCACATGGGCGGCGTCGCCGATCAGCGCCAGGCCCTGCTGGATATAACGCTTGGCGTGGCGCTGGCGCAGCGGAATGCACAACCGCGGGTCCGCAGCCTGGACCTCGCCCAGACGATGCTCGAACGCATTGCCCAGTTCGGCACAGAACGCGCCGTCCTCCAGCGCCATCAGGCGGCCGGCTTCGGCGGGCGTGCAGGACCAGACGATCGAGCACCAGTGCTGGTCGCCGTCGCGGTCCAGCGGCAGGAACGCCAGCGGGCCGTCATCGGTGAAACGCTGGCGCGCCGTGCGCAGGTGCGGTTTCTCGCTGCGCACGCTGGTGACGATCGCGTGGTGCAGGTAATCCCACTCACGGGTGGCGCAGCCGGCCAGGCGGCGCACGGTGGAGTTGGCCCCGTCGGCGGCGATCAGCAACGGCGCGCTCAGCTCGCGGCCTTCGGTGAGGGTCAGCAGCCAGCCGTGGTCGTTGCGCTTGATCTGGTCGACGCGCGCGTTGGGCAGCAGGTCGACGCGGGTTCCCAGCAGACGTTCGAGCAGCGCCTCCTGCACCACGCGGTTCTCGACGATATGGCCGAGCGATTCGGCATGCACGCTGGCGGCGGAGAAATGGATGTTGCCGGTGCCGCTGCCGTCCCACACCTGCATGTCTTCATAGACGCTGGCGCGACGGGCGACGATGCCCTCCCAGGCGCCCAGGCGCTCGAGAATGCGCTGGCTGGCGACGGACAGCGCGCTGACCCGTGGCTCGAACGCGGCGCTACTGTCGAAGGGCTCGAGGCTTAACGGACCGCCATCGAGGAGGAGGATTTTCAGACCGCTGTCCTTCAGTGCCAGGGCCAGCGCACTGCCGACCATGCCGGCACCCACGATGATCACATCCGCTTGCATCTGCATCGTATTCCTTAAGGCCGCCTCGCCTGGCGAAGCGGCCGAACCTGGGGTTTCGCCCGTTGGGCGTTACGGAACCGGCGCCGAAGCGCCGCCGAAGAAGCTGCGTTTTTACCAGTTCACGCCCCGGCGCGCCCGTTTCGGGGGAATCTTCGCGCGCTTATGCCGCAGCGCCCGAGCCCCGGCGAACGCGGCGGAATCAGCTAACGCGCGTACCCAGTCCCATGGCCTGGCGGGCGAACCAGCGCTTGGCTGGCGGCAACAGGTCGAGACCGAGCAGCCCCAGATGACGCACGCTGGAAAGCGCCGGATCGGCCGCGGTGAACAGCCGGGTGACGCGGTCGGAGAAGCCGATGGTCATCTCCTGGTCGAGGCGCTGGCGCGCCAGGTAGACCTGCAGGGTCGCCAGGTCGCCCAGCGGCGCCTCGCTGCGCAGCAGGGTATCCGCCAGCTCCACCGTGTCGCGCAGCGACAGGTTGTAGCCCTGGCCGGCGATCGGGTGCATGCCGTGGGCGGCGTTACCCAGCACCACCAGGTGCGAGCGCACCTGCTCCTGCGCTTCGATCAGCACCAGCGGGTAGAGGTGCCTCGCGCCGACCTGGCGAAACGCGCCGAGGCGGTAACCGAAGGTCCGCTGCAGCTCGCCGAGGAAGGCCTGGTCGTCCAGCGCCGCGAGGCGTGTGGCCTCCTCGGTCGGCCGCGTCCAGACCAGCGCGCAGCGGTTGTCGGCCAGCGGCAGCAGCGCCATCGGCCCGTCGGCGACGAAGCGCTCGAAGGCCAGCCCGCGATGCGCCTCGCTCGGGGTGACGTTGGCGATGAGCGCGGTCTGCCCGTACGGCGTCTTGTCGACCTGGATGCCGAGCCGCTCGCGCAGACCCGAACGGCCGCCGTCGGCGAGGATCGCGAGGTCGCAATCGAGTGTCGTCTCGTCGTCCAGGATCAGTCGGTAGCCGTCCTCGCGCGCCTGCATCCGCTCGACCACCGCCGGGCAGCGCCAGTTGATCACGTCGCTGTCCAGCGCTTCCCACAGGCACTGGCCGAGCCAGGCGTTCTCCACCACGTAGCCCAGCGCCGGCACGCGCTCGGCGCTGGCGGATAGACGGGTGGCGCCGAAGCGACCGCGCTCGGAGACATGGATGTCGAGGATCGGCTCGGCGCGCCGCGCGATGCTCTCCCACACGCCCAGGCGCTGGTAGATCAGCCGCGTGCCGTAGGAAATCGCCGAGGAGCGCGCGTCGTAGCTGGGCTGGTAGCTGTCGCCGGGCGCGAACGGCTCGATCATCTCGATTTTCCAGCCACGCTGCCGGGCGCCGGCCTGCAGGCTCAGGGCAAGACTGGCGCCGACCAGGCCGCCACCGATGATCGCAATCTGGGTCCGTTGCATGCTCATGCCACCTCGCGCCGGGCCTGGGCCATCAGCGCCTCGATTTCGTCGATGCCTTTCGGCACTCCGCCGGTGAGGATTTCGCAGCCGGTGCGGGTCACCACGACGTCGTCCTCGATGCGAATGCCGATACCGCGCCACTTCTTCGCCACGCTGGTGTTGTCGGGCGCGATGTAGATGCCCGGCTCGACGGTCATCGACATGCCCGGTTCGAGCACGCGCCATTCGCCGCCGACCTTGTAGTCGCCGACGTCGTGCACGTCCATGCCTAGCCAGTGGCCGGCACGGTGCATGTAGAAGGGCTTGTAGGCTTCGCTGGCGATCAGTTCGTCGAGCGTGCCCTTGAGCAGGCCGAGCTCGAGCAGGCCGGCGGTGATCACCCGCACGGTGGCCTCGTGGGCTTCGTTCCAGTGGCGGCCGGGACCGATGAATCTGAAGGCCTCGACGTTCGCCGCCAGGACGATTTCGTAGAGCGCCCTCTGTTCGGCGGAGAACACGCCGCTGACCGGGAAGGTGCGGGTAATGTCGCTGGCGTAGCAGTCGATCTCGCAGCCCGCGTCGATCAGCACCAGGTCGCCGTCTTTCAACACCGAGTCGTTCTCGCGGTAATGCAGGATGCAGCCGTTGCGGGCGGGCGGCACCGAGGGGCCCTTGGGCGGGCGCGTTGCCCCCCCCCG
>NZ_JASCPA010000047.1:0-40975 GCF_029959715.1 Pseudomonas sp. PS02288
CCGACGCCGGTGGGCAAAGGCGTAAGCAAAGACAAACGGACGCGGCACGGGGCCGCGTCGAAAGCCTGTCTGCACATGGGGGTGGCGCGGCACGGAGTGGCTTCGCCGCCGTGCCGCGCAGGAAGCGAAGCCGGCGCCAATGCAGGCATGTCCGCGTGCTTCGCACGACCGGACACGCCGGAGCTTGCGGGAGCGCAGCCATGACCGACCGGCGCGATGACGATTTCCGCGTGCGCCCCAACGCCCCGAAGAACCCGGGCAAGGCGCAAGGTCAGAGCTTCATTTCTAAGGTGCTCAAGCAGACCGGCAAGGCCAGTGGCGGTAAGTCCTCAATGCGCCATTCCGCAGCCGGCGGCAGCGGTGCACGCGCCGGCCAGCGCCCCGGTTCACGGCTTGGGCGCGGCCACACGGCGGCGCGCTTCGCCGGGGCGAAGCTGACATCCATGTCGCGGCGCGTGACGATCAAGACGCTGCTGGTCAATCAACGCAATGCCAGCCCGCAATCGCTGGCGAAACATCTGCGCTACATCGAGCGCGACGGCTCCGGCCGCGATGGCGAACCGGGCCGGGCCTACGGGCCGCAGACTGGCGATGCCGACCTCGATGCCTTCAAGGAGCGGGCCGCCGAAGACCGGCACCATTTCCGCTTCATCGTGTCCCCGGAAGACGGTGCCGAGCTGGATGACCTGCGCACCTATACCCGGCATCTGGTGAACCGCATGGAGGCCGACTTGGGGACACGGCTGGATTGGGTGGCAGTCGATCACTGGAACACCGACAACCCGCACACGCATTTGATCGTGCGCGGGCGTGACGACACGGGCAAAGACCTCATCATCGCGGGCGACTACATCGCCCACGGCTTCCGCCATCGGGCTGCCGAACTGGCGACGGAATGGCTGGGGCCGCGCACCGAACTGGAGATCCAGCAGACCATGCAGCGCGAGGTGGAGCAGGAGCGGTGGACAAGCCTGGATCGCATGCTGCAACACGAGGCCGGCGACGATGGCCGGGTGCAGATCGAACGCTTCAACGAGCCAACGCTGCAACGCCAGCGCCTGCTGTTGATTGGCCGCCTGCAACGCTTGCAGCGCCTGGGTTTGGCCGACGAGACGCAGCCCGGCACCTGGGCCGTCCATGCGGACGCGGAGAAGACCTTGCGCGCCCTGGGCGAGCGTGGCGACATCATCCGCACCATGCAGCGGGCCATGAGCGGCCGGCCGCGTGAGCTGGCGGTGTTCGAACCGGGCCAAGATGCAGATGGAAGCGGCCGCAGCATCGTCGGTCGCGTGGCTGCCAAGGGGCTGGCCGACGAGCTGCACGACCGAGGTTATCTGGTCATCGACGGCGTGGACGGCAAGGCCCACTACGTTGCGCTCAACGCCCGCGACGAGTTGGCGAACTATCCCACCGGAGCCGTGGTGGAGGTACGCGGCTCCGCCGAGGTGCGGGCGGCCGACAAGAACATCGCCGCGCTGGCCAGCGATGGCCTGTACCGCACCGATCATCACCTGGCGATCGAGCAAGGCCGAGCAAGGCCCGGACGTGACCCGCAGGAAGTGGTCGCCGCCCATGTTCGTCGGCTGGAAGCCCTGCGGCGGGCTGGCATCATCGAGCGCGTGGCCGAAGGGCTATGGAAGGTGCCGGACGACCTGCCCGAGCGTGGCCGCCAGTACGACGCGCAACGACTGGGTGGTGTCGCCGTGGAGCTGAAATCGCCCCTGCCGATCGAGCGGCAGGCGCGGGTGATCGGCGCGACCTGGCTGGATCAGCAGTTAATCAGCGGCGGCAAGGGACTGGGCGACCTGGGCTTTGGCGGGGAGGCCAAGGACGCTTTGCTGCAGCGCGCCGACTTCTTGGCCGAACAGGGGTTAGCCGAGCGACGCGGGCAGCGCGTGATCCTCGCCCGCAACCTGCTGGCGACGCTGCGCGGGCGCGATCTGGCGAAGGCCGCACAGGACATTGCCGCCGAAACCGGCCTGGAGCATCGGCCTGTCACGGACGGGCAACGCGTGGCCGGCATCTACCGGCGCTCCGTCATGCTGGCGAGCGGGCGCTACGCGATGCTTGATGACGGCATGGGATTCAGCCTGGTGCCGTGGCACCCGGTGATCGAGCAGCGGCTGGGGCAGCAGCTTGCCGCCACGGTGCGCGGCGGCGGTGTGTCTTGGGAGATTGGGCGGCAACGTGGCCCGTCTATCTGATAACAATGGAGGAAAGATATTTCCTACGAGTCAACCGTTGTTCCCTTTTTCGCTTCGTCGAGCAGCCATTGAGCAAACGCTTGTATTGGCTCTCTGCTCAATCCGATGGGCTCGGGGAGGATGAGGCAGAAGGTTTTGGAAATGGTTTTCCCCTCTGGCCACGGGGCCACCAGACTTCCTAGCGCAAGTTCGGTTTCAACGTAGAGGCGCGGTACTAGCGCAACACCGAGGCCGGCCAATGCGGCTTCTATCAACATTCCATGGAGATCATAGCGTGCACCAGTTGCAGGATTGGTCAGCGGGGTTCCCGTCTCCTGGGAGTACTGAAGCCAAGCTTCCGGGTTCTGTCGTCGGTGCAAGCGCGGTAATTCGTCCAGTGCGGTTTTTCGTTTGCGTCCTGTCAGAAGTTCAGGATGGCAAACCGGAACCAGCACTTCGTGCAAAAGCTGGTGAGTCCGCATTCCCGTCCACGCTGGATGCTCGAAATGGATGGCGCCATCGAAACCGCTTCCGGCGAGCACGAAGGGGTCCATGCGCTCGGCCAGATGCACAGTGATGTTCGGATGCTTCTGCTGGAATCTTGACAAGCGAGGGATGAGCCATCGCATCGCGAACGTCGGGATGGTGGCAATGTCCAGGCTCGCGCCATCGCTCGGCTGCCCCATCAAGTACTGGCTGTCCCGATCCAGGCGGTCAAGCGATTCGCGGACTTGGGCCGCGTAACGCTCTCCGTTGGGCAGGAGGCGCACACGATTGCCGACCCGCTCGAACAGCGTGACCCCGAGGAAGGCTTCCAGCCTGCCAATCTGGCGACTGATGGCTCCTTCAGTCAGAGACAGTTCCTCTGCCGCGCGCGCGAAGCTGCCGTGGCGCGCAGCCGCCTCAAATGCTGTCAGTGCCGTGCTGCTGGGAATCTTCCTTCGCATGAGCGTTCCTGGTACTGGAGCTAGTGATCGGTATAGCTTGATTTTTTATCACTGAAGCATACCGAAAGATCGTTTTATGCGTCGATATCCGGGACATACCATGATGGAACATCAACAAAGAGGGCCGGATGCACAAGAAGTCCGGTAGCGAGTGATCCATGATCTATACCGTCGAATGCAGCTTTTCCAACCCATCCAGCGAAGCGGAGTGGAATGATTTCTACAGCCTGGAAAAGCTGCCCGCTCTCATTTCAGTGAGCGGATTCCATACTTCGCAACGCTTCAAGGCGTTGAGCCCTGGCTGCCCCGTCTATCTGGCCATGCACTCGATCGACGGTCTGGCCGTGCTTGAGGGCGATGATTACCGCCAGAAGGGTGGCGGCAATTTCGCTCGTTGGCAGCAGCACATCACCGATTGGCACCGCAATCTTTATGGCGGCCTTGAACGCGCGCCTGCCATCGGTGAAGGAGACCATCTGATCGTGAGCGCAGTCGGTTCCGAGCCGCTCATCGAGATGGGGCTCAAGCCTGATCTGATGCGGGCCGTCGCATTGGAGAAATTTCCTGAAAACAGGTGGCTGGCGAAGCTGGATAGCTCCATCAGTCTCAGTGTGGAAACCCTTCCGAAGGACGTGCACCTCTATGCCCCGATGACCGCGCAATTGACGAGTGGCAATGACGCAGTGCCCCAGACGGAGGGACAGAACCGACATGCCTAACCTGACGATCTTCATCCAGGCGGAAAAGATGCCGCCCGAAGCGAATCTGGCGGAACTCACCGAACGATGCACTCGGCTTTGCACGGACGTCCTCCAGGCTGCGCTGGACAACGTGCATGTCATCTATGTCGCTGCTCGCCAGGGACGCGGGCATCCTGCTTACGCGGAAATCAAGTACCGCCTCGAACCGCTCAGAACGCCATCGGTCATGGACGCCTTCATGGCGCGACTAGATGAGGCCATAAAGCGCCATACGGGGCTAACGGCGCGCATCCGTTGCTTCGGCTATCCGGCCCCCGCCATCTATGCGCGGAACTGATTACGCGCAAGGAGCGCCGCAATGAACAAAATGAAATTTCCAGGCCAGCAGATCGGCGAGTTTTCGATCACGGCCATCAGTGACGGATACCTTTCCGCAAGTCTAGATCTTCTCTCCAATATCGATCCTATGGAGGCGTCCAAGTTGCAGCAGGACGCAGGCGTGAGCGACCCATCCTCGATCCACATCAACTGTTACCTGGTGCGTGGAAGGGGTCGCACGATCCTCATCGACGCGGGAGCTGGTGGGTTCAAGCAATGGGGTGGAAAGTTGATAGCGAATCTCGCACTTGCTGGTGTGCAGCCCTCTGACATTGACACCATTCTTCTGACCCATGCACATCCCGACCATGTTGGGGGGCTGCTTGACTCGTCAGGGGAAGCTGCCTTTCCCGATGCAGAGTTAGTCGTCCACCAGCGTGAGGTTTCTTTTTGGAAGGATGATGGCAACCTCAGCCGAGCGAGTGAGCGGGCTCGTGGCAACTTTATGTTGGCTCGGAAGGTGTTCGATCAGTATCGGGAGAAGATGCGCACGTTTACTGATAGCGAAGTTCTCCCTGGCATTAGTGCCATGTCCCTTCTAGGACATACCGCAGGGCATTCCGGTTATCGCATCGAATCCGATGATCGTAGTCTGCTGGTTTGGGGGGATATCGTTCATTTCCCGCAGATCCAAATTGCTCGTCCCGACGTATCCATTGCATTCGACCAGGATCCGATTCTCTCCGCCGAAACACGATCAAAACTATTGGATGTTGTCAGCTCGGACAAACTTCTGATCGCTGGGATGCACCTGGGCGAACTCGGGTTCGCACATATCAAGCGCAAAGGTACGCACTACGAGATTTCCTATGAAGCTTAGCGGCCGGTAGACATGTCTGGGTTTAGCCGGCAGCGGGGAATGAGATCACTGGTCCCAGGGGGCCTGCTGCCAGCGATCAAGCAAAAAGTCGCTGAATGCCGTCAGTCGGCGCGGCACCGGCTCTCGCCTTGCCCGCACGATGCTGATCTTCGAGGGCGTGGCTTCCCAGTCCGGCAACACGCGCACCAGCTGCCCGTCGCGCAGTTCCTCGTGAATGTCCCAGGTTTCGCGCAGCGAGATACCCAGCCCGGCCAGACACCAGGCATGCAGCACGTCGCCGCTGTCGCTGCACAGCGTGCCGCTGACCGCGACAGGCTTCTCCCGGCGGCCCTTGCGTAGCGGCCAGATGCTTTGCAGCAGGCCTGGATAGGCGAACACCAGGCAGTTGTGCCGTTCCAGCTCTTCCGGCTGCGCGGGACTGCCATGCGCTTTCAGGTAGACGGGAGACGCCGCCAGGATGCGCCGGTTGTCGGCCACGCGACGCGCCACCAAACGCGAATCGGCCAACTCGCCCATGCGGATCGCCAGGTCGAGGTCGCCGCTATACAGATCCTGCACCTGATCAGACAGGCGCAGGTCGAAACCGACCCTTGGATGCAGGCGGCAGAAATCGTGGATAGCCGGGGCCACGAACTTGCGCCCGAACGGCGTGGGCGCGGTCAGGCGGATGGTGCCGCTCAGTTCCTGGCTGCCGCCGGTCGCCAGTTCCTGCACTTCTTCCAGCACCGCCAGGGCGACCCGCGCCCGTTCGGCGATGGCGCGGCCTTCGCCGGTGATGCGCAGGTTGCGGGTGTTGCGCTCGAACAGCGTGGTGCCCAGCGCCTGTTCCAGCCGGGCGATCTGCTTGCTGACCGTCTTGGGCGCGAGGTGCAGGTCGCGTGCGGCGGCGGAAAAGCTTTGGCGCTCCACCACATGCACGAACACCGCCAGGTCATCGAGGTTGCGCAGGGCCATTTGGGTCATTCCGGGGAAAGTGTTTGTCTATTTTGGTCATTTAAAGGATATACCGAATTCACCAGAATGAGGTTCCTTACTTCGCATGCCGCAACGCGCACGCCTCCGCCGGAGGCGCTCGGCGGTGTGCTCGACTCGCTTGCAGGAGCCTCCGATGACCCAACGCATTCTTTTCGTCTTGACCAGCCACGACCGCAAGGGACCGGCCGGCGCCGCCGACGCCGTGCCCAGCGGTTTCTATCTGTCCGAGGTCACGCATCCGCATCGGGTGCTGGCCGATGCCGGCTATGCCGTCGACTTCGTCAGTCCCAAGGGCGGCAAGACGCACGTCGATGGACTCGACCTGGACGACCCGATCAATGCCGCGTTCTGGAACGATGCGGCGCTGCGCGGTGACACCGAGAACACCTTGGCACCCGCGCAGGTCGATCCCGATGCCTACGCCGCGATCTTCTACGCCGGCGGCCACGCGACGATGTGGGATTTCCCAGACAACGCCGAACTGGCGACCATCGCTGCGCGCATCTACGAGCGTGGCGGCGTGGTCGCGGCGGTCTGCCACGGACCGGCCGGGCTGGTGAACCTCACGCTCTCCGATGGCATCCATCTGGTCGCGGGCCACGACGTGTCGGCCTTCACCAACGACGAGGAACGCGCGGTCGGCCTGTACGACACGGTGCCGTTCCTGCTGGCCGATGCCCTGCGGGAACGCGGTGCCCGGCATCTGCCCGCGCCCAACTTCCAGGCGCAGGTGGTGGTGAGCGAGCGGCTGGTGACTGGCCAGAACCCCGCTTCGGCCAAGGGTGTGGCCGAAGCGATGCTGCCGCTGCTGGCGGCGGCGTCCGTGGATCGGGCCTGAGCCATGAACGAGCGCATGCCTTTCGTCATCTACGTCTTCGCGCTTTGCGCGTTTGCCCTGGGCTTTACCGAGTTCGTCACCATCGGGCTGGTGTCCACCATTTCCGCTCACCTGCATGCCAGCGTCGCGCAGGTCGGCACGGCGGTCACAGCCTATGCGCTGGGCGCTGTGATCGGTGCGCCGGGCCTGACGGCGCTTGCCACGCGCTGGCCGCGCAAGCGGCTGCTGCTGGTGGCGATGGGGCTGTTCACGCTGGGCAATGCGGTGGTCAGCCTGTCCGATGCACTGACGCCCATGTTGGTGGCCCGTTTCGCGTCGGGCCTGGGACATGGGGTATTTCTTGCCGTGGCCTCCAGCGGGGCAACCCAACTGGCGGGCCGGCATCGGGCCGGTGCGGCGGTGGCCGTGGTATTTGGCGGCTTGACTCTGGCCCTGGCGCTGGGCGTTCCGCTCGGCACCTACCTGGGCAGCGTGTTGAGCTGGCAGGTCATCTTCATGGCGGTAGCCGCGAGCGGCGCGATTGGCTTCCTCGGCTTACTGGCCTTGATGCCGACGGATCGGGACGACGCCTCAGTGCAGGCCAACGCGATGGATGGCCTGAAAGCGATGTTCAATCCGCGCCTGCTGGCTGGAGCCGGCATCACCGTGCTGGCGTATGCCGGGTCGTTCGCGCTCTACACCTACATTTCGCCGATCCTGCTGCAAGTGACGAACGTCAGCGAAAGCACGGCCAGCCTGTTGATGTTGGGCTACGGCGTGATGGCCGCCATTGGCAACATCTGGGGCGGACGCCTGACCGACCGCAAGGGTGCGGACTTCGCCGTGATGATCGTACTGGTCGGCCTGGCCGTGGTGCTGCTGGCGATTTGGGTATCGGCGCCGTCGTTGCCGTTGATGGTACTGCTGACGGGCCTGCTGGGTGCGTTGACCTATGCGGCGGTGCCAGCCTTGCAAGCACGGGTGATCGGACTGTCGCATATCCACGCGCCGCAAGCGCCAGCAGTGGCCGCAGGTCTGAACATCGCCGGCTTCAATGGTGGTATCGCGCTGGGTTCGCTGCTGGGGGGGGGCAGTCTGGAGATGATGGGCCTGACCAGTACCGCCTGGGTCGGTGCGGTGGCCGTGGGGCTGGGAATTGCCTGGATGCTCTGGCAGATGCGACGTTCCGCGTTCCTGGGCTCAAGACTTCATGGATAGCCGAGCCGGTATGGAGTGATCCGCTGATGGTGGCCGTGCCGGCACGGCAACCCCTGCTGGCCCACAAGCGCATCCCGCTCGAAGCACTGCTACGTTTCCGCTGGTGCTTTGCGATCAGCAGGCGTGCGAGGGCCGCGCGCGGCAGGTGGCGGCGGAACGGGTCGCGTCGTGCGACCTGATGATGGCGCTGGTATCTGCCGGCCTCGCCCCGGGCGTGCGCACATTGCGGCCAGCGGAGAGCAGGGCATCATCGAACGGGCACTGGCCGGACGCTCGCCGATGCTCGTGACCTATCTACGACGCCTGGACGGCGAACCCTCGGAAACACTGGACCGCTTCATTGAGCGCGTACAGGCCATCGAGTCACCGGAAGACGCACGGCCAACACCGGACGACTATCCTCCCTCCCTGGAGGACCCCGAACGATGAATAAGACGATCCCATTTAACGCCGGGGGGCTAGCTCGCTAGACATCCTTGGTATAATTTGTAAACCTAGTATTGATTAGCGCCTTGAATCGCCTAAGCACGCAACAGGAATTCGTCATGCTTGAGATAGAACCACTCTGCTTTTCGTCCGACTGCCCCAGCCGGGCCTTGTTCGACCAGATCGCTGACAAGTGGTCGATGATGGTGCTGACGGTGCTTGATGACGGCCCGCAACGCTTCAACGCCATCCGTCGCCGGTTGCAAGGTGTGACCCAAAAAGCGCTTACCCAATGCCTGCGCAAGCTGGAACGCAACGGCTTGGTATCGCGAGAGGTAATTTCGCTCTCGCCAGTCGCGGTGCAATATCAGATCACGCCGTTGGGCCGCACGCTGCAACAGCCTTTTCGGGCGCTGCACGAGTGGACTCTCGCGAAGCTGCCGGAGGTCGATGCGGCCCGGCGAACGTTCGACGCCGCCGCCAGCGGCGCGAGCAGTCCGGACGGAAGGCTGCTTCATTTAATGTCATGAGCGCGCCGTCCACTGATCGTGGATCGGCCGATCCATGTCCGAAGGTCAATTCAGCACATGTTTATGAAACGGCTTGACCTGCTACCCAGACCGATGCGCCGCTGGCGAGTCTCGTGCGGGGTCTGCACTTCGAGCTCGATATAGCCAAACTTAGCGAACTTCGACCATATCTACTGCTGGCGTTATCGATCGAGAGGACAGACGGTGCCGCCGCTAGTCATATGCGCGGGGCCATCTATCGATGCTTCAACCAACAAGCGCCAACGAATGTTCTCAGGCAGTAGGTTTCCTCAAACCTACTAGGGCGACGCAAAGTGCCTAATAGACACTAGGTTTATTGCGTATACCATTCTGATAGCCCTCACTTTCGAGGCAAGCGGTCCGAGCCGTCACCTTCGTTCGTTGCTCCTGTGGGCAAGCTGCTATTCGCTAATTGCTCATACACAGGAAGCACCTCTTCGGTGAAGCCGCGCCTGACTAAACATCGGGTGTGGGCGGGACATCAAAAACGGTAGATGGAGAAAACATGGATAAGCTGAAGCTTTTGACCCCCTTGAGCAATAAAGAGCTCACCTTCAAGAATCGGGTATTTATGGCGCCGATGACCAGAGGTCGATCCAAGGATCAGGTCGCCAACGAATTGACTGCAACGTATTACGCGCAGCGCGCATCAGCAGGACTCATTTTCACGGAAGGCACCCAGATCAGCGCCCAGGCGGTCGGCTGGACGAATACCCCAGGAATCTATACTCCCGAGCAAATTGCGGGGTGGAAGAAAGTAACCCAGGCAGTTCATGAAGCGGGCGGTCTGATCTTTGCCCAACTCTGGCATACCGGGAGAGCATCTCACCCGGACTTTCATGGTGGAGAACTGCCGGTGGCGCCATCGGCCGTCCCCTTCAATAGCCAAGCATTCACGCCAGAAGGCGTCAAGCCTTCTGTGACCCCACGCGAAATGACCCTTGATGAAATCAAGGCCACCATCGCGGACTATGAAAAAGCTGCGCAGGCTGCAAAGGATGCGGGCTTTGATGGCGTTGAGGTTCACGGCGCCAATGGTTACCTGCCTGCGCAGTTTCTGGAAGACGGTTCAAACAAGCGAACCGACGAGTATGGTGGCACCGTAGAAAAGCGGGCTCGGTTCCTGCTCGAGGCTACCGATGCTGCAATAAAGGTCTTCGGGCCGGCCCGAGTGTCGGTCAGGTTGTCACCACGCATTCCGTACAACGACATGGGCGACTCCAATCTCGAACAGACCTACATGTATGCGGTAGATGCGCTGGAAAAGAAAAACGTTGGCATTCTGCATTTCATGGAGTCTGCAACTCTGCCGGAAGGTGCTAAACCTCTGGCACCAGGCGCTCGCAAGCGATTCTCAGGGATTTTCGTGTTGAATGTTGGTTACGACCGGGAGTCTGCGGAACAGGTGCTGGAAAGTGGCTTGGCTGATGCAGTCACATTCGGCACGCTGTTTATCAGTAATCCTGATCTGCCTGAACGCTTCCGCCAAGGTGCTCCACTGGCAACACCGGATGCTTCCAAGTTCTACAGCGGTGCAGAAGAAGGCTATACAGACTATCCGCTGATGGCGTGATTAATCCCAATCGAAGCGCACTGGCTGAAGTCCAGGTTTTGGCCTGAGCCGGTCCGCTCCTTCACTCGCCGTGCCTTCTGGGCACGGCGTTTTTATTTAGTTAATTTCATGGCTCACGCCTTCGTGATCAAAGGCCATCCGAGTTGTGCGGCGCTACGAAGACTGGATCGAACCACCAAGCGGTGGAACGGGGCGATGACAAAAATATAAAGGCGACCAAAGCGATTGTGGCAATTGACAGCGGTTGAGAAAGTCAGTTGACGTTTGCCGCTTGGCGACAGCTGGTTGGAGCAGAAAACAGAGAGCCTGAAGTCCAAGTGCTTGTCTTCTCCACCAAGGACAATTTCGGTCGGACTGGCGCCGTAGATCTTGAAGATGCCGATATGGCCTCTCTTGCTCTCCGCTGCAAGTGAACTGAGTTGCTTGGCAGTTTTGAGGCCGAACCTGCCAACCGTCGCGTCTCGGATCGCTATAAGGCCGCTGATCCAGGGCGCTCGGCGGGAGGGGATGAACCTCGCCAAAAGTTCAGGATTGGATGACGCTCCGGATGGGAGCTCGATCGAGTAAGCATCAGCGAGATTCGGCGATGAATAGGCTTTTGCAATTCTCGAATCTGAAGGGATCGATACAAGCGTTACGCGAAGGCATTCGGTCGACATTGTGTGTTAGCCATTTTGACCGCAGGGCCTGGAAGGTAAAAGATGTGCAGCAGCCCTACTCAACGATCAATATTTACACCCGCGACCACAGATGCGCTTTTTCCGGCTAGGAGATCTCTTGCCATGTTCATAGCCGCATCGCGTGAAGGGGCCAACAACAGAGGGTAGCCCCAGAATTTGCTGAACACTAAAGCGAACGCCTTGAAACCCAGGCGTTTTGCGGCACTAGGCTCAACCATAATCATCGCTAGCACCAGTTTGCGAAGTTCGGCCTTGTGCTTTTTCATCCAGAGTGCTGTCCGTTTCTTCTCTTCAGGCGCGTGCTCATGGCTTTCGGTCGGTGGAGTATCGCTCAGGAGCACGAACGGTTCCCCACGTTTGAGATTGGCGTCGAATTCATCGAAGTCCTTTTGCGAATCCTGTCCGGGATCTTGCCCAAAACTCATCCAAACGAAGGGAAACTGCGAACTATTCATCGACATGATGCGTTCCTTTTTTTTGCTTGAGTTGGCGCCAAGTCGCCACGATGGCGCACAGGCCGGGAAGGGTGATGAAGAAAAGCGCCGAGAAAGCGATGTGCCCACCATCGCGCAGCCCGTCGAACACGCCAGTAAAACTGTTCACAAAGACCAGAACGCCACCAAGGATTAATACAGTCCACTGGGATCGGACGGTTCCGATCAATGCGAGCAAGACCGTGACGATCCAGGCGCCGTAGAAGATGGAAAACATCCACAGTGCGCCGGCGTCGAAGGTGATCGCGGGCGTCGTGCCGTTCGCCTTAACGTAGTCGTTCACATAGGAAAAGGACTGGAGCGTCACAAACAGCACAGCGCCGACGGCAGTCGTCAACCAGAATAATGCGAGCCTGTTCTTCTGGTGGCTCACGATCGCGCCTTGGTAGGCGGCTTTCGTATTTTGGGGAGGAGAAGACATGTTAGATCCTTGCTCATTCACGAAGGCAATTGACAGTAGTAACTGGACTAGTACTTGACGCTGACCGTTGCCATCATATTGCGAGGCTCTCCATACAACATCTGATTGAAGAAGCCGTTCATGACGGTGTATTTCTTGTCGAACAGGTTGTTGACGTTAACGGCCAGTTCAATGTTGTCTGTGGCGGCATAGCGCGCCATTAGCGACGCCAGCGCATAGGGCTTCTGCTCGGCGTTGACCGCGCCGCTGGGGCTGGTGGCGGACTGGTAAAAGCGGCTTTGCCAAGAAACTCCGCCTCCCACTGTCAGTTTGTTCCATGCCCCCGGGAGCCGGTAGGTAGTGAACAGCCGCGCTGTGGTGCGTGGCAATTGGCTGCTTAGCCTCGCATCCGACGAATCGGATCCGGTGAAGTGAGACACTCCGGCGTAGAGATTCCAGTCCGTCATCAACTCGCCCTGCAGGTCCACATCGATTCCACGAGACTTGGTCCCGCTAGCGCCGTAATAGGCCTGGGTGCCATCGGAAAGAATCTGGCCCGCATCGATCTGGCCCAGGTTGTCCAATCGTGCCTCGAACAAAGAAACCGACGCATTCAGGCGCCCGTCAAGATATTCGCCCTTCAGGCCAATTTCTTTGTTCTTGCCCGTCGTGGGTTTGAGCACGTTGCCATCGCGGTCGCGGTAGGTCTGCGGATTAAAGATCTCCGTATAGCTGACGTAGGCCGAGTACGTGTCGTTGATGTCGTAGATCAGCCCAGCATAGGGCGTGAACTCACCGGTCTTTTTGTAGTGGAATCGCGCGCCGTTGGTGTCCTGGTCAAGCTCGTAGTTGCTAAACCGTCCGCCGATGATGAGCTTCAAGGGATCGGCCAGTGAGAAGCGCGCCGCGGTATAGATTCCGCTTTGCTTGGTCGTGATGTTGGTTGGCGTGTAGCCCGCTGCGGCGAAATCCAGTTCAGGATAATTACCACGCCAGTCATAGATGCTGCCCAGTGGGGTGCGCCCAAAGACAAAGCCGGTGCTGTCCTGGTTGGATGTTCGCTTCGATCCCATGACACCCACCACCAGTTCGTGTCGGCGACCGAAAAGCTGGAATGGGCCGGATGCCATTGCATCAAAGCTGTTTTGACGTGTATCGGTCTTGCTCGCCAGCCCCACCGGAAGCAGGCCCTGACCGGTTACGCGATCCGGGTAGCCGGAGCCGCTGAACAGCTTCGCCTCTGAGTCGGTCTCCTGATGCGTGAACACAGCGCGTACTGTCCAGTCATTGTCGAAATGGTGCTGGATACTGGAAAAGGTCGTCTTCAACGAGTTGTCCCAGCCGCTCCAGTCAGCGGCCAAGGACTTCGAGCGCGACCAGTTGGCTCGGTAGCCGTCACTGAACCAAATCGGCATGCCACCCCAGGTCGTGCCATCGGCCCGGATGTCCTGGTAGTCGTAGCCCAAGCTGAAGGTCGTGTCCGGCGTGAGGTCCGCCTCGATGACGCCGTAGAAGGCATTTTTTTTCTGCTGATAGCGATCCAGGTAGGAATGTCGGTCGTGCTGGACGCCCACCAGTCGTGCACGAATACGGCCGTCTTCGGTTAGCGGCGTGGATATATCGGCGACGCCGCGGTAGTTGTCCCAGGAGCCGGCGCTGACTGATGCGGAGGCTGAAAACTCGCGGGTCGGGCGCTTGCGCACCAGGTTCACCGACGCAGATGGATTGCCCGCGCCGGTCAGCAGGCCGGTGGCGCCGCGTACGATCTCGATGCGGTCGTAGAACGCGGTATCCAGGAAGCTCGTTCCCTCAAAATATGATGTCGGGATGCCGTCGAACTGGAAGCTGTCAATCTGAAAGCCCCGTGAATAGAAGCTCACCCGTTCGGTGTCGTTGGTGCTTGAGGAGATCCCGGTACTGTTTTCCAGCACGTCCTTGACTGAGTTCAGTTGCTGGTCGTCCATCCGCTGGCGGGTTATGACCGTCACCGATTGTGGCGTTTCACGCAACGACAGAGGCAGGCGGGTCGCAGCCGCGGTTTGGCCTGTGGTGTAGGAGCTCGTGCCTTCAGTCGTGGATTCATCGCTTCGGCCCGTCACTGTGAGGGTCGGCAACGTCATTGCCTCTTGAGCGGCTGCTGTGCTGTTCGGGCCTTGGATCTCTTTTGATCCTTGGGCAAATGCGCCCTGAGCGCTCATGGAGATTGCGAATGCAACTGCCGAACTCAGCAGGGAGCTTGGCGCGCTCTTCCACGTTTCTTTACACGCCGTAGCCGAGGAAGCGTGCACAGCTTGATGTGCAAGCCTTTGGTGTTGGCAAAGAAACCTATAAATCGAGAAATAGCGCAGCATCAAACAAGACTCATTTGTATTTGGATGCGATATTTAACGACGAGATGCCGTAGTCTCGATGGCGAAGTTAAGCCAATTTATTATCCAGTTAGGCCAATTTCCACGGATGCCTTTCGAGGCTCCCC
The DNA here is from genome assembly GCF_029959715.1 of Pseudomonas sp. PS02288. NCBI lineage: Bacteria > Pseudomonadati > Pseudomonadota > Gammaproteobacteria > Pseudomonadales > Pseudomonadaceae > Pseudomonas > Pseudomonas sp. PS02288. The sequence continues at coordinate 14,640 of NZ_JASCPA010000047.1, forward strand.
GATTGCTAGGCCTTTGCGGTCATGACGATTTCTGATCAGGAAGCACAATGCCGCGCAAGCCCGCACTGTCCGTGTCGGTAGTTCTTTCTGATAGGTACCTTGCTGGCGGCTTTCCTACCGCCTTTCGGAACATAGTGATGAATCCGCTGGCGTTTTCATAGCCCAAATCCAACGCTACCGTTTGCACGCTTTCGCCCTTGGTAAGGCGCTGGAGTGCAAGGATCACGTGCAACTGCCGGCGCCAGCGTCCAAAGCTCATGCCGACCTCGTGCATGAGAAGCCTGCTCATACTCCGCTCGCTCATGCCGATGCGAACAGCCCAGTTGCTCTTTGATGTTTTATCCGTGGGGTCGATTAGCAGCAATTCTGCAAGGTGGCGTAACCGTGGATCATGTGGCATCGGCAGGTGGAGGTCTTCCACGGGAGCAGTTGCCAACTCATCCAGTAGTGTGGCAACGAGCCGGTCCTCACGACTCCCGGGTGCGTACAACTCGGGAAAGCCAGCCACCCTCAACAGCAATTCACGTAGCAATGGCGAAACTGAAATCGTGCAGCATCTTTTCAGCAGACCGGATGCGGCGGTGGGCTCTACGAACAAGCAATAGCATTCCGTTTCACCCGAGCCCCATACAGAATGAGGCAAGTCTCCTGGAATCCATACAGCACATTGCGGCGGCACGATCCAAACGCCGGCTTCGACTTCGCAATTGAGCACGCCTCGGACGGAGTAGAGCAGTTGCGCTTTGCGATGCTGATGCGTTGCATGCTCCCAGTTATCTCCTACAGAGGCAGCTCTAAGAGCTACAACAGCGCGAGGCACATTGTCGAAATCCCTGGTTTCTGTCTTATCAGTGATGCAGATGCTTGCCATGACGTGCATCGAACTCCAATGAGGGTTAGCGGTTGGCCTAAATGAAAAGTATTATGGCTAAGTTGCGCAATGGCGGCTAGTCCTCGTTTGTGTATCGTGCTGATGCAGACTCCCGCGTGATGCAAAACTCGGTGCGCTAGGTGGCCTTCTCTACTGCTGCCGTTGAGCTGTCCAGCTTCGCTTGTCGGTGGCGCTGCGGCGCATGTTGGCCATTGAAGTTGGTTGTCTGGCCGCGCCGCGCTGTTGCCATGAAATGAGCGGCGTTGCAGTAGCCGTTCGCTTGGGACGAGCAGGCCTACTGCCTGTCGCCGCTCTAAAGCTGGGATGCTAAAGAACGCTCAACGCAGCATGCAGCGCACGTTGAATTCTGCCTTTGCGATAGACGTTGTGGGCATCGCGCTGGCGAAATGGTGGGTGGCAGTCTGATCGTTGAGCAGAGGAAAGCGCTGGCGCCGCGACCGGGCGTTGCGCTTGGAATGCTGGCGCGAGCGTCTTTGCGGTGTTTGTTGCGCAGCAAGACTTGATCCGCTCATGAAACGTATATCAAGGAGCATGGACATGCCGGCTACCAATCCCATCGTCCCGCTGCAAGCGTCGGAGGGGCGCATTGGGGGACTAAGTGCCGTAGTGTTGACATTGAGCGAGGCCGGCCTCCAGGTGTCGGGCTATATAGACCATTGCGTCGCGCAAAGCGGCACATCCGTCGACTGTTTCCACCTGTTGGAGCAGTGGGTCTATGAGGAGGCTGTTTCACGGCATGAAGACCCGGCACGATTTACAGGCGACGCATCTAGCGTGCAGGAGACGCGCTGGAAATCGGGGAGTCTTCAGCCGATTGGCTGGCTACGGAAGTGAGGATAAGGCATGGAGTTGCGCCATCTTCGTTGCTTTCTGGCCGTCGCCCAAGAACTGCATTTTGCCCGAGCGGCCGAGAAGCTGCACATCGAGCAATCGCCGCTCTCCCGTACCATCAAAGAGTTGGAAGACGACCTGGGCGACCAGCTGTTTGTCCGCACTAGCCGTAGTACGAAGTTGACGCGGGCGGGGAAACTGTTCCTTGAGCATGTGCCGCGTGTGTTCGCCGCTCTGGAACAGGCCCGTGATAGCGTGAAGGCGGCAGCCAACGGCTTCAATGGCCAGTTACGCATCGCGCTATCCGACGGCATCACGCCATCGCGCCTACCTTCCTTGCTTGCAATGTGCAGGCAAGAAGAGCCCGAGGTGGATCTTCGACTTTTTCAGGTACCGCTGTCGCAGCAGATAAAAGGCCTGCACGAAGACTTGTACGATGTGGGCTTTTCCCAATCCGCTGAAGTAGGCGAAGGCGTCGCGGCGGAGGCGGTCTGGAATGATCCGTTGATGGTGGCAGTACCGGCTCGACATCCGTTGCTCAAGCATAAGCGGATTCCACTGGACGAAGTGCTGCAATTCCCGCTAGTGCTGTCCGACCCGCAAGCGTGCGAAGGCCACGCACGGCAGGTTGATCGAGTGCTGCGTCACTCCGAACGGGAGCCCTTGGTTGCCGAACGTGTTCCCTCGTTTGATTTGATGATGGCGCTGGTTTCGGCGGGCTTTGCCCTGGGGTTGGCTGGTGCGCCTCATATCGCTTCTAGCCGCGAACCTGGTGTGGTGGCTCGGCCTCTAGCAGGCCGCTCGCCCATGCTCACGACCTACTTGCTGCATCGTGAGGGCGATTTTTCTGAAGTGCTGTCCCGATTCATTGAACGTGTTCGGGCCATCGACTTGCCGGAAGGCACGAAGCTCACCGTGCCACCCGACACCGATCCACTGGAGGAAGCCGACCTATGAGGAGACCAATGCTTCTCTTGCTCGCCGTGATGCTGACCGCTTGTGGCCCGCAGAAGACACCAAGAAAAATCACTGTGCCGACTGTGGAGGAATTGGCAGCCGATCCGGCGCGTTTGAAGGAGTTGCGTCAGCGGTGCAAGACAGACCGTGCGTCGCTTGGCGACGTCCTCTGCAACCGCGTGGCAGAAGCCACGCGCAAGCGGTTCTATGGCGACGGCAACACGACCTATACCCCGCCCGAGGCGCCACCTAAGTTCTAGTCGTTAGTCCTTCACAAATTATTCTTCCTCTTCGCCAAACACGCCGCAGCGCGCTCGCACCTGCGGCGTTTCTATTGGTTTCGCTCCAGCCTGGAACGATGCTTTTTGCATCATCTTGCTTTCGATAGCGGTCTTTGACCGGCACCCACCCGGCACCGATCCTCCCTCTAAGCGGCACGTCCCTGTGCCGCTTTTAAACGAGGAATCAGCGCAGGGAAATCGGAGGCCAGTCAATGCAAGCTCAGGGCGTGCTGTTCGGGCAGATCGTGGTTGTTTTCAGCATCGTGATCGCGGGTGTGTGGAGTGCAACGCAATGGACAGCCGCCGCTCTGGCCTACCAACTACGCCTTGGCTCGCCCTGGTTTGATTTCTTCGGAATGCCGGTCTATCACCCCTGGCGGCTGTTCGAGTGGTGGTTCTTTTTCGATGCCTACGCGCCGCACGTCTTCGACATAGGCGGTGCCATTGCGGGCGGCAGCGGCCTGGTCGCCGTGGTGGTTGCCATCGCCATGTCGGTGTGGCGTTCGCGGCAATCGCGCCTGGTCACGACCTATGGCTCGGCACGTTGGGCCAACGCCACCGACATTCGCAAGGCCGGGCTGATGCAGTCTGCCGGCGTCCTTCTCGGCCTGCATGCCGGCCAGTACCTGGGTCATGAAGGCCCGGAACACGTCCTGACGTTCGCGCCCACGCGCTCGGGCAAAGGCGTGGGCCTGGTGGTGCCGACCTTGCTGTCCTGGCCCGCATCGGCAGTGATCCACGACATCAAGGGCGAGAACTGGCAGATCACCGCCGGTTGGCGTTCGCGTTTCTCGCATTGCCTGCTGTTCAACCCCACCGATGCGAAGTCGGCCGCGTACAACCCGCTGCTGGAAGTGCGGCGCGGCGCGCATGAAGTGCGCGACGTGCAGAACATCGCCGACATTCTCGTTGACCCCGAAGGCGCACTGGAGAAGCGCAATCACTGGGAGAAGACTTCGCACGCGCTGCTGGTCGGCGCCATCCTGCATGTGCTGTATGCGGGCGAGGACAAGACGCTGCGCGGCGTTGCCAACTTCCTCAGCGACCCGGCGTGCCCGTTCGAGCTGACGCTGCATCGGATGATGACGACGAAGCACCTGGGCGATGCACCGCACGCGGTTGTCGCGTCCGCCGCGCGTGAAGTGCTCAACAAGAGCGACAACGAGCGGTCTGGCGTGCTCTCCACCGCGATGAGCTTCCTGGGCTTGTACCGCGACCCCACGGTGGCCGAAGTCACTTCACGCTGCGACTGGCGTATCGCCGACCTGATTGCGTCCGAGCATCCCGTTTCGCTGTACCTGATGGTGCCGCCTTCGGACATCAGCCGCACCAAGCCGTTGATCCGGCTCATCTTGAACCAGATCGGGCGACGTCTCACTGAATCGCTCGATGGCAGCGACGGCATCGAACGCCGCCACAAGCTGTTGCTGATGCTCGATGAGTTTCCGGCGCTGGGCCGGCTCGACTTCTTCGAGACGGCGCTTGCCTTCATGGCCGGCTACGGCATCCGCAGTTTCCTGATCGCGCAGTCGCTCAACCAGATCGACAAGGCGTATGGGCAGAACCATTCCATCCTCGACAACTGCCATGTGCGAGTGACGTTCGCCACCAACGACGAACGCACCGCCAAGCGCATTTCAGAAACGCTCGGCACGGCAACGGAACTGCGCGCGCAGCGCAACTACGCCGGCCACCGGCTCGCGCCGTGGCTCGGGCATCTCATGGTGTCGCGGCAGGAGACCGCACGCCCGCTGCTGACGCCGGGCGAAGTGATGCAACTCCCGCCCGATGAATCCGTGGTGATGGTGTCCAGCGTGGCGCCGATCAAGGCCAAGAAGCTGCGCTACTACACCGACGCCAATTTCAAGCAGCGCGTGCTGCCCCCGCCAGCTCTCGCGGATGGGCAGTACGCCGACGTGCCACCGGCCCGCGCCGACGATTGGAGTGGCCTGGCGATCCCCGTCGTGCCCGCCGCATCAGCCACGGCCTCAGTCGATGACCTGGGTGGCGCCGACGACGGCGGCCCGGGCCGCCAACCCGAACTCTCCGAATCCGTCGCTTACGACCCCGAGCTGGATGCGCCCGATGACCTCGCGCTGCTCGATGACGACGACGACCTGCCGCTGCCTTCTTCGGCCTCGCTCCCCGGCCAGCTTAACCCGGCCATGCAGCGCACGGCGCGGCTGGCCTCTCTCGACCCTAACGACGGAATCGACCTATGAGCCAATACCGCCTCAACCTTTTCATCCAGCACGAGCACGCCAAGCGGCTGGAAGAACTCGCCGCCAAGAAAGGCGTCTCGAAATCCAGCATCGTCGCGGCGGCGCTCGCGTCCTGGCTGTCGCCTGACGCGGGCGACCAGCGCGAAGCCGCCATTGCCAAGCGACTGGATCGACTGTCGCGGCAGGCCGAACGACTGGAGCGCGACCAGAACATCCAGATCGAAACGCTGGCGCTGTTCATCCGCTACTTCCTGACCGTCAGCACGCCGGTGCCCGAGGCGCATCAGGACGCGGCCCGTGCCCAGGGCAAGGCGCGTTTCGAGCAGTTCATCGAACAGCTCGGCAGGCACCTGCTGCGCGGCCGCAGTCTGGTGCGCGACGTGGTGGAAGAACTCCATCCCGACCCGATGCGGATGGATGACGCGGCGGCGCTGGCGGAAGCGCAGGAGCGTGCCTCATGAGTGCCGTTCCGCAGGTCCCGCCCGAACCACGCTCGTCGGCCACCACTTCACAGGATCGCCGCATCCAGATGCTGCGCACGGCAATGGGGCCGCTGATCGCCGCCGCGCTCGAAGACCCGGACGTGGTGGAAATCATGCTCAACCCTGATCGCACCCTGTGGGTGGATCGGCTGTCGTCGGGCCGCGCACCGCTGGGCGTCGAGCTGCCCGAAGCCGACGGCGAACGCATCATCCGCCTTGTCGCCGCCCACGTTGGCGCGGAAGTGCATCGCGGCCAGCCGCTCTTGACCGCTGAATTGCCCGAGACGGGCGAACGCTTCGAGGGCATCTTGCCGCCGGCAGCGCCGGGGCCGGCGTTCGCGCTGCGCAAGCGGGCCGTGAGCATCATCGGCCTGAATCGCTATGTGGCCGACGGCATCCTGACTGCCGGCCAGGCCGACTTCCTGCGCCGCGCCGTGCGCGAGCGCCAGAACATCCTGATCGCCGGCGGCACCAGTACCGGCAAGACCACGCTCGCGAATGCCTTGCTCGCGGAAATCGCTGCCACAGGCGACCGCGTGCTGGTGCTCGAAGACACCATCGAGCTGCAATGCGCCGCTCGCGACCATGTGCCGCTGCGCACGCGCGCAGGCGTCGTGTCGCTGCAGGAGCTGGTGCGCGCCACGATGCGCCTGCGTCCTGATCGCGTGATCGTCGGCGAGGTGCGCGGGGGCGAGGCGCTGGATCTCATCAAGGTGTGGGGCACCGGCCACCCTGGCGGCATCGCCACCATCCACGCCGGTTCCGCCTTGGGCGCACTGCTGCGCCTGGAGCAATTGATCCTTGAAGTGGCGGTGAATCCGCCGCGCGCGTTGATCGCCGAGGCCATCAACGTCGTCATCCACATTGCCGGGCGTGGCCGCAAGCGCCACGTCGAAAGCATCGCCCGCGTCGTCAGCTTCGACGGCGTGGGCTATCGCATGGCGGATGCGCTGGGAACACCGTTTCCCGAGCTGCCGCCAGTTTCTTCCCCGTCCCCTGAATCCTCTGGAGAACTGCTATGACGCAGATGCACATTCTTGCTTTCCGCATTTCCGTAAATCCGGCTTCGGCCTTCGCGTGCCTGCGGCGCCTGGCCGCGCCGGCGCAGCATGGCCTGCTGCTGGCCGCCATCATGCTGATGACGGCCGGCACGGCGAAAGCCTCCGGTTCCTCGATGCCCTGGGAAGGCCCGCTGACCTCGATCCTCGAATCCATCCAGGGGCCGGTGGCGCGCATCGTCGCGGTCATCATCATCATTTCCACCGGCCTGGCGCTGGCCTTCGGCGATACCAGCGGCGGCTTCCGCAAGCTGATCCAGATCGTGTTCGGCCTGTCCATCGCGTTCGCGGCGTCCTCGTTCTTCCTGTCGTTCTTTTCATTCTCCGGCGGGGCGGTCGTATGAGCGCCCCGGATGCCTTTGCGGCAGGCTTCGAGGTGCCGCTGCATCGCTCGCTGACCGAGCCAATCCTGATGGGCGGTGCGCCGCGCACTGTGGCGATCGCCAACGGCACGCTGGCCGCCGCCGTCGGGCTGGGCCTGCAACTGTGGATTCCCGGTGCGGTGCTCTGGATCGTCGGCCATTCGCTGGCGGTCTGGGGCGCGCGCATCGATCCGCAGTTCATGCAGGTCTTCGCCCGGCACATCAAGCACAAACCGCTGCTGGACGTGTAGGGGACGCCGCCATGCTGAACCTTGCCGAATACCGCCAGCGCCCGGCCTTGCTCGCTGACTGGCTTCCGTGGGCCGGGCTGATCGCGCCGGGCGTCGTCTTGAACAAGGACGGCAGTTTCCAGCGCACGGCGCGCTTTCGCGGGCCTGATCTGGACAGTGCCACGCAAGGCGAACTGATCGCCACTTCGGCGCGGCTCAACAACGCGCTGCGCCGGCTGGGTTCGGGCTGGGCCTTGTTCATTGAGGCCGAGCGCCGGCCGGCGGCGGACTACCCACACTCCGACTTTCCCGAACCGCTGTCCTGGCTCGTGGACGAGGAACGCCGCGCGGCCTTCGAGGAATCGGTGCATCACTTCGAGAGCGGCTATCACCTGACATTGGCTTACCTGCCGCCCGAGGAATCGCGCGCCCGCGCGGCCAAGCTGCTCTACGAGAACGCGCCCGGCGATGGCGTGGACTGGCGCGGCCGGCTCGATGCCTTCGTGGCGGAAACCGATCGTGTCTTCGACTTGCTCGATGGCGTGATGCCGGAAATCGCCTGGCTCGATGACGCCCAGACGCTGACCTACCTGCACGCCACGGTGTCCACGCGGCGCTATCCGGTGGCCGTGCCGGAGGTGCCGTTCCACATCGACGCGCTGCTGACCGACTCCGCGCTGGTCGGCGGTCTGGCGCCCACGCTGGGCGACCAGCACCTGCGCGTGGTGTCGGTGCGGGGCTTTCCGACCTCGACCTGGCCGGGCCTGCTGGACGACCTCAACCGCCTGGGCTTCGCCTACCGCTGGAGCACGCGCTTTCTCTGCCTGGACAAAGCCGAAGCGGAAAAGGAACTCGGCCGCCTGCGCCGCCAATGGTTCGCCAAGCGCAAGAACGTCATCGCGCTGCTGCGCGAGACGATCTTTCAGCAAGAAAGCCCGCTGGTCGATACCGACGCGAGCAACAAGGCGGCCGACGCGGATGCCGCGATGCAGGAGCTGGGTGGCGATCAGGTGGCCTTCGGTCACTTCACTGCAACGGTGACGGTGCTCGATGCCGATCCGGCCGCGGCCGACGAAAAGCTGCGCATGGTGGAGCGCGTCATCCAAGGACGCGGGTTCGTGACCATCCCCGAAACGCTGAACGCCGTGGATGCGTGGCTGTCGTCCATCCCCGGCAACGCTTACGCCAACGTGCGCCAGCCCATCGTCTCGACGCTGAACCTGGCGCACATGATGCCGCTGTCCGCCGTATGGGCGGGGCCGGAGAAGAACGGCCACCTCGATGGCCCGCCGCTGATCGTCACCCGCACCGATGGCGCCACGCCGTTCCGGCTGGTGACGCACATCGGCGACGTGGGGCACACGCTGGTCGCCGGCCCGACTGGCATGGGCAAGTCGGTGTTGCTTGCCATTCTGGTGCAGCAATTCCGCCGCTATCGCGGCTCGCGCGTGTTCGCCTTCGATATGGGCCGCTCGATGCGCGCCACCATCCTGGGCCTGGGCGGCGAGCACTACGACTTGGGTGCCGATGGCGGCATTGCCTTCCAGCCGCTCGCGCGGATCGACCGGGAAAGCTATCGCTCCTGGGCGGGGGAATGGGTGGAAGGCCGCCTGTTGCACGAAGGCGTGACGGTCGGCCCGGACGAGAAGGCGGTCATCTGGTCGGCGCTGGGCAGCCTGGCCGGGGCGCCTGTTGAGCAACGCACGCTCACCGGGCTTTCCGTGCTGCTGCAATCGAACGCGCTACGGCAGGCACTCGCGCCCTATGTGCTCGGCGGCGCGCACGGAAAGCTGCTGGACGCGGACACCGATCGTCTCGGCTTCGGTGACGTGCAGGGCTTCGAGATGGAAGAACTGATGCACAGCCCCGCCGCCGTGCAAGCGGTGCTGCGCTACCTGTTCGCCCGCTTCGATGAACGTTTCGACGGTGCGCCCACGCTGCTGATTCTCGATGAGGCGTGGCTGTTCCTCGATGAGCCGTCTTTTGCCGCGCGCATTCGCCAATGGTTGAAGACGCTGCGCAAGAAAAACGTGTCGGTGATCTTCGCCACGCAGTCGCTCGCCGACATCAAGGATTCGAGCATTGCGCCAGCGATTATCGAGAGCTGCCCGAGTCGGATTTTCTTGCCTAACCCGCAGGCCACCGAGCCGCAGATTCGCACGATCTACGAGGGCTTCGGCCTCAACAGCCGGCAAATCGAAATCGTCGCCACCGCGCAGCCCAAGCGCGACTACTACTACCAATCGCGCCTCGGCAATCGCCTGTTCGACCTCGACCTGGGGCCGGCCGCGCTCGCCTTCGCGGGCGCATCCACACCGCAAGACCAACGCGACATGGATCGCGTGCTGACACAGGCCGGCACTCCCGGCTTCGCCGGCGCGTGGCTGCGCCATCGCGGCCTCGACTGGGCCGCCGACCTGCTGCCGTCCTCACCTGGGGCGGCTTCGTTCCTCAACTCCCAATCACTGGAGATTTCGCCATGAAGACCCGTGTGCTTTCCGCTTCGCTCGCCGCCGCGCTGGCCGGCTCGCTGATGCTCGCCCAGCCGGCGGCGGCGCTGACCTTCGTTGATCCCGTCAACTTGGTGCAGAACACGCTCACCGCCATCCGCACGCTGGAGCAGATCAACAACCAGATCAATCAGCTTCAGAACGAAGCGCAGATGTTGATGAACCAGGCGCGCAATCTCGCGAGCCTGGACTTCAACATCGTCAACCGCCTGAGCTCGACGCTAGCCACCACCGAGCGCCTGATCGCCGAGGCCCAAGGGCTGGCCTATGACGTGCAGAGCATGGATGCCACGTTCGCCCGTCTCTACCCCGAGCAGTACGCCGCGACCATCAGCGGCGACCGCATGGCGCAGGACGCTCGCGAACGCTGGAAGAACACGCTCGATGGCTTGCATACCGCGATGCGGATGCAGGCGCAGGTGTCGCAGAACCTGGCCCAAGACGAAAGCGCGCTGGCCGACCTCGTGGGCCAGAGCCAATCGGCCACCGGCGCTTTGCAGGCGCAGCAGGCGACCAACCAGCTTCTTGCCTTGCAGGCCAAGCAGTCGATCCAGTCCCAGCAGCTCCAGATCACGCAAGACCGGGCGGCCTCGCTGGAACTGGCGCGGCAGGCGGCGGCGACCGAGCGCGCCCGCGAAGTGCGGCGGCGCTTCCTCGGCAGCGGCACGCCGTACACGCCGCAGTCCGTCAATTTCTACAACAACTGACGGAGGCGGCCATGCGATGCGCTCCCGTCTTGTCGGTTTCGCTGCTGGCCGTGCTACTGACCGCCTGCGGCCAGCAGTCGGCCGAGAGCCTGGCCGACGCTTTGACCGCAGATCCCGCGCGGCTCAAGGCGTTGCGTGCGCAGTGCGCGGCCGACCGGCAGGCCGAGGGCGAAGACGACTGCCGAGCCGCCGCCGACGCCTTCCGGCGGCGCTTCTTCTCCGGCCAGGCCGGGCCGGATGAATACCGGACGCTGGCCGAACTGCCACCGATTCCGGCGAGTTTCGATGAACCCATTGGAGGGGACGCGCCATGAACGACGTGACCATCATCGACCGTTTCCTCGATACGTTCTCGCGCTACATCGACTCGGGTTTCGGGCTGCTGCAAGGCGAAGTGGCGTTCCTGACGGCTACGCTGATCGTCATCGACATGACCATCGCCGGCTTGTATTGGGCCATGAGCCACGCCACCGGCCAGGGCGAGGACGTGATCGCCAAGCTGCTGCGCAAGGTGCTCTACGTCGGCGCCTTCGCCTACATCATCGGCAACTTCAACTGGCTTGCCGGCATCGTCTTTCGCTCGTTCGCCGGGCTGGGCCTGACGGCCACCGGCTCGGCCATGACGATGGAGAACTTCCTGCAACCGGGGCGGCTGGCCAAGACCGGCATCGACGCGGGCACACCGATTCTGGAGCAGATCGGCGACATGGCGGGCTTCCCCGAAGTCTTCGTGAACATCGACCCCATCGTGGTGATGTTTCTCGCCTGGCTCACCGTCATCCTGTGTTTCTTCGTGCTGGCGATCCAGCTATTCATCACGCTGATCGAGTTCAAGCTGACCACGCTCGCGGGCTTCGTGCTGGTGCCGTTCGCCTTGTGGAACAAGACCTCGTTCCTCGCCGAGAAAGTGCTGGGCAACGTGGTGTCATCGGGCATCAAGGTCTTGGTGCTGGCCGTCATCGTCGGCATCGGCTCGGGCCTGTTCGCGGAGTTCCAGGTTCACCCCGACGAACCCTCCATCGACCACGCCCTTGTCGTGATGCTGGCCTCGCTCGCGCTGCTGGCGCTGGGCATCTATGGGCCGGGCATCGCAACCGGCCTGGTGTCCGGTGCGCCGCAGCTTGGCGCAGGCGCGATGGCCGGTGCTGCCATTGGCGCCACCGGCACGGCCGTTGCCATTGGTGCTGCCGCGACGGGCGTGGGCGGTGCGGTCGTGGCCGGGGCACGCATGGCGCCGGCAGCCGCGAAGCTGGCCGGCGCCGGTGCGCGTGCCGCCACCTCGGCGGCCGGTAGCGCACGCTCGGCGTTCCAGGCCGGTTCCGCCGCTGCGGGCGGAGGGGCCAAGGGTGCGATGGCCGGCTTGGGCAATGTCGCCAAGACCGGCGCGCAGGCTGCCGGGCGCAGCGCCGCATCCGGGGCGTCCGGCGCTGCACAGAAGATGACCGGCTCTTTCCGTGCTGGATGGAACGGCACAGAGGCAGGTAGCGGCGCTGCGCCCGGTGCGGCTGGCTCCGGCCAAGCGGCCGCAGGCGAAGCCGCAGACGGCGCCGCCAGCTCGCAGAAGCAAGAGCAGCCCGCATGGGCCAAGCGGATGCACCGCCGCCAGCAGATCACCCATGCCGCGACCACTGCCGCACACACGTTGCGCGGTGGCGATGGCGGCGGCTCCGGGCAAGGCCCGAGCCTGCGCGGCTCAGACGATTAAAGCGATTCACAAGGAGAACTGACCATGCGATTCAAACGACCGCAGGTGCGCTATGCCGATACGCCGCAGCCTGCCACCCCGTATCAGGCCGCCGCGCAGGTGTGGGACGAGCGTATCGGCTCGGCCCGTGTGCAGGCGAAGAATTGGCGACTGATGGCCTTCGGCTGCCTGGTGCTGGCCTTGCTGATGGCGGGCGGCCTGGTCTGGCGCTCGGCGCAGTCCATCGTGACGCCCTACGTCATCGAAGTCGATCGATCCGGCCAGGTGCGTACCGTGGGCGAGGCCGCCACGCCGTACCGGCCTGCCGATGCGCAGATCGCGCATCACCTGGCGCGCTTCGTGACGCTGGTGCGTTCGCTGTCCATCGACCCCATCGTCGTGCGGCAGAACTGGCTCGATGCCTATGACTACACCACCGACAAGGGCGCGGCCGTGCTCAACGACTACGCGAGCAAGAACGATCCGTTCGCCCGCGTCGGCCGCGAGTCGGTGACGGTGCAGATCACCAGCGTCACGCGCGCGAGCGATGCCTCGTTCAACGTCCGCTGGACGGAGCAGCGGTTCGTCAATGGCGCACCCGCTGGCACCGAACGCTGGAATGCCGTGCTTTCCATCGTCCTGCAAACCCCGCGTACCGAACAGCGCCTGCGCAAGAACCCGCTGGGGATCTACGTCAACGGCCTGTCGTGGAGCCGCGAACTGGATTCTTCCGAAGGAGCCAAGCCATGAACCTGCCTTTCCGCTTTTACGCTTTCGTGCTGATGTTCGCGGCCACCACGTCGTCATTGCTGGGCTGCGCCTCGCAGGGCAGGCCGCCGCCGACCATCTCGCTCGATGAGCCGGTGCAGGCGCAGCCGTTGCCCGAGCCGCCCAAGCCGGTCGAAGTCGTCGCCGTGCCCGAGCCGCTGGCGCTGCCCGCGCAGTTGAAGCCGCTACCGGAGGTGGACGAAGCAGCGCCCGCGCCGGAGCCGGCCGACGAGAAGGTGCGCGTCTCGCGTGCCAACGCCGAGGCGCGCATCGCGCCGACTCGCGAGGGCTACGTCAACGCGATCCAAGTGTGGCCCTACAGCGACGGCGCGCTGTATCAGGTCTATGCGGCGCCGGGGCGCGTCACCGTGGTTTCGCTCCAGCCTGGCGAGGAACTGGTGACGGTCGCCGCTGGCGACACCGTGCGCTGGATCGTGGGTGACACGTCCAGCGGCAGCGGCGAGGCGCTGCGCGTCAACGTGCTGGTCAAGCCCACCCGCTCGGGCCTGAAAACCAATCTGGTCATCACCACCAGCCGCAGGACGTACCTGCTGGAGTTGACCTCGACCGAAAAGGCGTGGATGGCGTCGGTGTCATGGGACTACCCGAAAGACCGGATGCTGGCCTTGCAGCGCCAGTCGCAGGCGGCCAGCGCCGCCGCGCCGGTCGATACCGGACTGGCGTTGGAGAAGATCCGTTTTCGCTACGCAATCAGCGGCAGCAATCCACCGTGGAAACCGCAGCGAGCTTTCGATGATGGCGAGAAGGTCTATATCCAGTTTCCGCCGGGTATCGCGCAAGGCGAACTGCCGCCGCTGTTCGTCATCGGCGCGCAGGGTGACGGCCAGCTCGTCAACTATCGTTTCCGCTCACCGTACTACATCGTGGATCGCCTCTTTGGCGCGGCCGAACTGCGCCTGGGCGCCGATGCCGGTGACGTGGTGCGGATCGAGCGCACCGAGGGCGTGGCGCGGAGGAACTGACCATGAGCCAAGAAGACACGCCCGACCTTGCCGCCTCGCAGGCGGCGGGCAAGATCGCGCCCGAGGCGGTGGCGCTGCGCGCCCAGCCGCGCCCGGTCACGCGCCTGAACCGGCGCACGCTGGCCATCCTCGCTGGCTTCCTGTCGGTCGCTGTGCTCGGCGCGCTGATGTGGTCGCTGCAACCGCAGCGGCGCGGGGCCAACGACCAGGCCGAGCTTTACAACGTCGATCGTGTCTCCAAGTCCGAAGGGCTGGATGCGCTGCCGGCGGATTACTCCAAGCTGCCGCCGGCCTTGCCGCCCACGGTGCCCGAGTTGGGGCCGCCGCTGCCGGGCGATCTTGGCCCGGCCATCGTCAAGTCGCAGCAGCCGGTGACGGCCGCCTATGCGGCCCCCGGCAACGATCCCAACGACGCCCTGCGCAAGGAAGCCGAAGCGGCCGCGGGTTCATCGGTGTTCTTCCGCTCTGGCACGCAGAAGGCCGCGCCGGTGGCGCAGTCGCAGGCCGCCGCCGCGCCGGGCTTCGCCGCCAATGCGGCATTCGACCCGATGGCCGCCGGGCCGGCCTCGACGGCGGCCCAGCCTGCCGATCCGACGGCGATACAGAACCGGCAAGACCAGAAAGAGGCGTTCCAGAAAGCCGGAACTGCGGAAACCCGTAATTCCGGCAATCTGACGCTGCCGGGTTCGCCGTATCAGGTGATGGCCGGGACGGTCATCGCCGGGGCGCTGGTGACGGGCATCAAGTCGGACTTGCCGGGCGACGTGATCGCCACGGTCACGGAGCCGGTCTATGACACGGCCACCGGGCGCTTCCTGCTGATTCCGCAGGGTTCGCGCATCCTGGGCAAGTACAACAGCCAGGTGAGCTATGGGCAGAGCCGCGTGCAGGTAGTGTGGAACCGGATCATCCTGCCCGACACGTCTTCGCTCACGCTCGACAACCTGGTCGGAGTCGACCCGGCCGGCTATGCCGGGCTGGAAGACGACGTGGATTACCACTGGGGCCGCATCTTCGCGGGCGCGGCGTTGACCACGCTGCTGGGCGTCGGCGCCGAGCTGGCCGCGCCCGAGAACCGCCAGGACGGCGACCGCATCATCATTGCCGGGCGCGACAGCGCGCAGGACAGCATTAATCAGGTCGGGCAGGAGATGACCCGGCGCAATCTCAACATCCAGCCCACCTTGACCGAACGGCCGGGCCTGCCGGTTCGCATCATCGCCAACCGGGATCTGGTGCTGCGGCCCTACCAGCCGTTGTTCTTCAACAAGGGAATTTCACGATGACGACGCGCAAGCTGCGGCTCGGCCCGCTACCGAAAACCGAATCTACGAAGCTGACCTTTGCCTGCCCGGCCAACCTGAAAGCCGACCTTGACCACTACGCCGCGCTGCACGCGCAGACGTATGGCGAGGCCGTGGATGCCGCTGTGCTGATTCCGCATATGCTTGAGGCGTTTATGGCAGGGGATCGTGGCTTCAAGAGGGGAGGGCAGGCAACGCCGAAGCCATCGACGAAGTGAGGATTGGAGGAAGACCGCTGCGCTTGTCTGCGCTATCCTAGAGGATGATTGACGATGGAATTGCCAGAGTCGTCGCCCCTCAAGTTCCTCCATCTTCCGCACCATACAAAGCTCTTTTCGGATGACGGTAAAAGCGACGGTAGTGGCCCATGTCGATCATCGCAAATCCCTTTAACCACTCGGGCTTGCGAGACCTATTGATGATGGAGTGGGAATGAACCCGCGTCCGGCACTGCCCGGCACGATCTGGTAAAAAGCCCTGAAGCCCGCGTAAATCGCGGGCTTTTGGCTTTTTGGGTCTGGCAAGTTCAGGTAGCGTTCTGCATCGCCAAGCATGGTTTTTTATGGCGTGGCACGGGGGACTACTGCATCCGATGCCACGCCACGCTCAATCCCCGGTTCTTCTCAGGGCCTAGAGCCGATCGAACGGCTTTCGATCCAGAAGGCAGTCGATGAACGCGCCGAGCAGGGCGGGTCGATGCTGCCTGTTCGGGTAGTAGAGGAACAGCCCCGGGCGTGAAATCGACCAGTCCGCCAGGACCTGCACCAGCCGTCCCTGGGCCAGGAGTTCGCCCACGCCATCCCGCTCGAAGTGATAGGCAATGCCGAGCCCGTTGAGCGCGGCCGCGATGCCGATGTCGGCGTGATTGGTGACGACGGGGCCGTCCACCGCCACTTCGAGTCGTTGCCCTCGTTTCTCGAACTCCCAGCGGTAGTGCCTGCCATCCATTTGCAGCCGCCAGTTGATGCAGGCATGGCCATGCAGATCGGCAGGCGACTTGGGCGTTCCTCGACGCGCGAGATAGTCCGGGGACGCCACGGCGACCATGTTCAGGTCCGGCGTGAGGCGGACGGCAACCATGTCCTTCTCCAGCTGACCACCGACGCGGATGCCCGCGTCGAAGCGGCCCGCGACGATATCGGAAAGCGCGTCGTCGACCACGATGTCGAGAACCACATCGGGGTGTTCGTGGTGGAAGCGTGAAAGCCGCGGCGCAATGAGGGTTCTCGCTGCGATCCCCAGCGTGTTGATGCGCAGCGTGCCGCTCATCTGTCCCGTCGCTTCGCTGGCCTCGGCGACTGCTGCAGCCATCTCCCGAAACAGCGGAGCGATGCGCTTGTACAGCAGTTCGCCATTGGCCGAGGGCGCGACGCTTCGCGTCGTTCGATTCAGAAGGCGAGCGCCCATGCGGCCTTCGAGCTGACGGATGGTCTGGCTGAGTGCCGAAGGCGACAGGCCCAGATGCTCGGCAGCTCGGGCAAAGCTCTGGCGCTCCACGATGGCGACGAAGGCCTTGAGCTCGGCGAAGTCGGATCCACGCATTATGTATTTTTTCCTAAACAACCTATCCAGATTCTAGGGCATTCACTGACTTTACGTCGGCGCGCATCCTGAGGCCCTCACTGATCCCATGGAGCCAAAACATGAATGCCCTGACCCTTCCCGAGCCGATTGCCGCGTACTTCGCGGCCGAACACGACGCTGAAGCCCTGGGGCAGTGCTTCACGGCCCAGGCCGTTATGAAGGACGACGGCCACACCTACACGGGCATCGACGCGATCAAGGTCTTCATGGCCGAGGCATCGGCCAAGTACAGCGCGACCAGCGTGCCGTTCGCCATTGAGAGGGAGGATGGAGTCCAGCTCGTCCGCGCCAACTGTAGCGGCAACTTCCCTGGCAGCCCGATCGTGCTGTCTTACCGTTTTCGCCTGGAACGCGGCCTGATCGCCTCGCTGGAGGTCACGGTATGAGCTTCGACCTTCGTCTGACCGGCCTGCGTGCAGTGGTTACCGGCGGCACGCTGGGCCTTGGCGCTGCAGTCGTGAAGACCCTTGCGGAGGCCGGCGCTCGGGTGATGACCTCCGCGCGCACTGTGCCAGCGCAACCGGTGGAGGGGGTTACCTACGTGGCTGCCGACCTGTCGACGGCGGAGGGAACCCAACACCTTGCCCAGGCCGTCCTGCAGGCGTGGGGCGGCGTCGACATCCTGATCAACGTGCTGGGCGGTTCGAACACTCCAGGGGGCGGTTTCGCTGCGATCAGTGATGAACACTGGTTCGCCGAGCTGAATCTGAATTTGATGCCCGCCGTACGCCTGGATCGTGCGCTGCTGCCCTCGATGCTGGCGCAAGGCTCCGGCGTCATCATCCACGTCAGTTCGATCCAGCGCGTGTTGCCTCTGCCCGAGTCCACCACCGCCTACGCCGCGGCCAAGGGCGCCCTCACCACCTACAGCAAGGCGCTGGCACGCGAAGTTACGCCCAAAGGTATTCGCGTGTTGAGCGTTGCACCGGGCTGGATCGAGACCGAAGCGTCCGTCGCGTTCGCGGAGCGGATGGGCGCGGAGGCGGGAACGGACTACGAGGGTGGCAAGAAAATCGTGATGGATTGGCTGGGCGGAATTCCCGTGGGCCGACCCGCCAAACCCGACGAGGTTGCCGATTTAATCGCCTTCCTGGCGTCCCCACGATCCGCTTCGATCGCAGGGGCCGAGTACCGGATCGACGGCGGCACCGTTCCCACGATGTAGCAACAGCCGCCACAGGCTGACGAGGGCGAATCCTTCGTCCGGATCTTTCGGGCGAGGGCCGCGGTGATTATCGAGCTGCCTGATACGTACGGCTGGCGCTTTCAGTGCCGGCCAGGTTCACCGCAATCGATGCAAAGACGTTGATCCAACAGGCGCTGAAGGCTTTCAGCGCTCGAGTCGGCTCGCTGACCGACCATGGGGTTGTGAGGCCTGTCGCCGATCGAGTGGGCGTGATCGCGGCGCCCGGCCATCGCGGCAGGGCACCGTGCTTCTGCGCGACGCTTCACGCACACGCCGCGTCGCTTTGCATCAGAACGCGGCGCGTCCGAGAGACGCGCCGCCATCGACGTGCAGCGTCTGCCCGGTCATGAAGGCCGCGTCGTCCGACAGCAGGAAGGCGATGGTCGCGGCGATCTCGTCCGGCTTGCCGAAGCGTCCCATCGGTACGCCCGACAGGTAGCGCCGCTCACCTTCGCTGCCCGGCGGGTTGTTGGCGCGGAACAGTTCGGTTTCGGTCGGGCCGGGTGCCACGGCGTTGATCGTGATGCCGCTACCGGCCAGCTCCAGTCCCCAACTGCGGGTGAAGCTCACCAATGCGGCCTTCGCCGCCGCGTAAGCCGTGCGCTGGGGCATGCCGAGCACGGTCAGGCTGGAGATGTTGACGATGCGGCCCCAGCCGCGCGCCTGCATGCCGGGCAATGCGGCCTGGGTAGCCAGCAAAGCGGAGTGCAGGTTGACGCGCATGACGTCATCCAGCGCGGGCAGGGTCACCTCCGCCAGCGCCGCGGGATTGACCAGGCCGACGTTGTTCACCACGCCGTCGAGCGAGAAGCGCTGGGCGATGTCGTCCAGCGCGGCGCGGGTGGCCTCGTCATCGCCGAGGTCGACGGCGACGAAGGTGCCGGGAAAACTCGCCGGCGCGTTGCGCGCGAGGCCGACGACGTGGTGGCCGGCGGCGGCGAGCCGTGTCGAGAGCGCCAGGCCGATGCCCTTGCTGGCGCCGCTGATGAGAAAGGTACGGGACATGATTGCTCCTTCGCGCTCGCCCGCGGCGAGCGGCATTGGGTGGTTCAGAGCGCGGCCTTGCGGATGGCCGGCAGCATTTCCGCCGGATCGGGGCGGCGTGTGTAGTCGGGGTTGACCTCGGCATAGACGATGGTGCCGTCCGGCGCGATCACGTAGCGCGCCGGCATCGGCAGCGTCCAGCTCGGATCCCCGTTGAACGCAGGCAGGTCATTCTTCAACGACTTGTAGAGTTCGACCAGGTAATCCTGCAACTCGAAGCGCAGACCGAACGCGGCGGCCACGTCGTTGTGCGGGTCCGACAGGATCGGGAATTCCAGGGCGTTCTGGCGCACCGACTTGCGGCTGTTGGCGGCCACCTGCGACGAGATGGCCAGCACGCGGGCGCCTGCGGCGCGGATGTCCGGCAGCGCGGCTTGCAGCGCCTGCAGTTCCAGATTGCAGTAGGGGCACCAGACGCCGCGGTAGAAGGTGACCACCAGCGGGCCTTTGCGCAGCAGGTCGGCGGACGACACAGGATGGCCGTCCGGATCGTCGAGCGTGAAGGTGGGCGCCGGGTTGCCCGCCTTAAGGGCGTTCTGCGCCGCGCCCGAGGCGATCAGCTCGGCGGTGGCGCGGTGCATGGTGTCGATGACCGAGGGCGGCACGTTGTACGGCGGCTTGCCGGCCTGGAAGTCGGCCTTGAAGGCATCGAGTCTGTCTTGCAGTGACATGGGGCGTTCTCCGGGAAAAGGACGGGGAGCGGCAGGCGGTCCGCGCCGCGGTCCACCTGCCATGACGATCAGGCGGACGGATTCATCGAGCGCGCCACTTCCGCGGCGCTGATGCCTTCCAGCGCCAGGCCGTAGCCGGCGCCTTCGTCGACGATCCGGCGCAGCTTCTGGGTCAGGGCGATGCGGGTGTAGCGGCTGGTCAGCGGCGGCAGCTTCGCCAGTTCGCCGGCGATCTCATGGGCGCGCGCCAGCAGGCGGTCGGCGGGCACGATTTCGTTCACCGCGCCCCAGTCCTTGGCGGTCTGCGCATCGAGCTGCTGGCGGGTCAGGATGAAGTAGCGGCCGCGCACGCTGCCGATGACCTCCGGCCACAGCAGGTTGACGCCATCGCCGGGGACGATGCCGAAGTCGAAATGCGGCTTGTCCTGGAACACCGTTTCCGGCGTGGCCAGCACGATGTCGGCCAGCAGCGCGTACTCCGAATGCAGCAGCACCGGGCCATTGAGCGCGGCGATCAGCGGCACCTCGATGTCGAGGAGATTCATCAGCACCTTCTTGCCCTCGCGGAAGATCTTGTCGTAGCCACGCGGAGTGAAGAAGTCGAAGCCGTCGGGGTTGATGGCATCCATGAAGGCATCGCCGGTGCCGGTGAGAATGACCACGCGGTTGTCGGGATCGCTGCCGACGTCGAGGAACAGGTCCACGAACTGCTCGTGGGTGTGGCCGTTGAAGACCAGTTTGCCGCCGTCGCTGTGCAGGGCGATTTCTAGCACGCCCTCGGCAGAGCGGGTCAGGCGGGCGTTGGGATAGGCGTTCTGGTAAGTGTCGAAGCGGGGCATGGCGGATTCCTTATCGAGGGGAGGTTGTTTTCAGCAGAAGGGCTGAAAGACCGTGATCGAGATTGTGGATACCCGCTAGATGGAATGGCAGATATGATGTGGAGATAACCTCTATTCCACTGGGGAATAAAATGGACCGTTTGCTGGCGATGACTGCATTCGTGCGAGTAGTGGAGGCTGGTTCCTTCTCCGCGGCTGCCCGCGTGCTGGAGGTCGGGCAGCCGGCGGTATCGAAGACCGTCGCACAACTGGAACAACGGCTGGGCGTAAAGCTGCTGCTGCGCTCCACCCACGGGCTGACGCCGACGGAAGCCGGCGTGCGCTTCTACGAGCGTGCGCGCGTCGCACTTCAGGAGGCGGACGAGGCCGAACTGGCCGCACGCGGCGCGGGCACCGGTCTGTCCGGGCGGCTGCGCATTTCGGCGGCACCCACCTTCGCGCGCCTGCACGTCATCCCGCATTTGCCGCGCTTCCTCGCCGCGCACCCCGATCTAGAAGTGGACGTGGTGCTGGACGATCGTACGATCGATTTGCTCGCCGAAGGCATCGACGTCTCGTTGCGGATGGGCGCATTGGCCGACTCTAGCGTGGTGGCGCGGAGGCTGGCGTCCTCGCCGCGCTCGGTGTTCGCCACCACCGGATACCTCGCGCGTGCCGGCGTGCCGCGGGTTCCCGCCGACCTCGCCGATCACGAAACGGTGCTGTTCAGCCAGTCGGGCAATGTGTGGAACTTCACCCGCGAGGGCGCGGAAGTCTCGGTGCTGGTGCGCGGCCGGGCGCGTTTCAGCGCCGCCGAAGGCATCCGCGCCGCGGTGCTTGCCGACCTGGGCCTCGCCATCGCGTCGGACTGGATGTTCGCGCCTGAACTGGCCGATGGCCGGGTGCTGCGGCTGCTGGAGAGCTGGGCGCTTCCCGACATCGACCTGTGGGCCGTCTTCCCGACCGGGCGCCTGGCCACGGCCAAGGCCCGCGCGTTCGCCGAATTCGTCGAGGACGTGATGCGAAACGGCGGTTGACCCGGACGGGCGCGCTGGCCGGCGGCGGGACGAAGGCACGTCCTCGCTGCCTACTTGCCCCCCGTGGCATCGAGGAAGGTACCCGTCACGAAGGAGGCTTCGGCGCTTGCCAGCCAGAGGATCGCGCGGGCCACTTCTTCGGGCTGGCCACCGCGTCCCATCGGGATGCTGTCCTTGACGCGATCCACCCTTCCGGGTTCGCCGCCGCTGGCATGCATTTCGGTGTAGATGTGTCCCGGCCGGACGCAGTTGACCCGGATTCCCTCCCGTGCGACCTCCTTGGCGAAGCCGATGGTGAAGGTCTCCAGCGCGCCCTTCGAGGCCGCGTAGTCAACATACTCGTTCGGGCTGCCGAGCCTGGCCGATGCCGATGAAACGTTGATCACCACGCCGCCCTGTCCGCCGTGGCGATGGGACATGCGCTTGGCGGCCTGCTGCGCGCAGAGCATCGGACCGATCGAATTGACCGCGAAGATGCGCTGCATCCGCTCGAATCCGAGGTCTTCCAGGCGGGACTGTCTGGCGATGATGCCGGCATTGTTCACCAGCACGTCGAGGCGCCTGAAGCGCTGGTCGATGCGCTCGAACAACTGGGTGACCTGCGCGGGGTCGGCGCTGTCCGCGCGCACCGCCAGCGCCTGGCGGCCCGCCGCTTCGATATCGGCCACCACGGCCCGAGCGGCGGCCTCGTTGGAAACGTAACTGATGGCGACGTCGTAGCCCTTTTCGGCGGCGAGGCGGGCCGTCGCCGCGCCTACGCCACGGCTTCCGCCGGTAATCAGGATGACAGGAGTGTCCGAGGTCTTTTCCATTTATTCACCTTCGCGTGAGGGCTGTGGAATGAAACGGCTCAGGATAAGCACCAGCGGTACGACAGCGGCGGCGGTTGCCGCGGTGGCCAGCAGGCCGACCGTCTGGCTGCTGTGATCGGCGATGGCGCCGTAGAGGATCGGTGCGACGCCGCCGGAGCCGATCACACTGGTATAGAAGACGGCAAACGCACGCCCGGTGTCCCCATCGGACAGCTCGGGGACGGTGCCGTAGAGGACCGACGAGGTGCCGTTCAGCACGATCCCCAGCAGCGGCAGCAGGATGAGCGTCGGCAGCAGCGGGGTGAACAGCGTGCCGACGATCAGCAATGCGGTGACCGTCTCGGCCAGCGCCACGCACTTCGCGACGCCTAGCCGCTCGCCGAGCCCGCTGAAGGTGAACTTGCCGAAGGCGCCGCCGAGGAACAGCAGCGCCAGCGCCAGGCCCACCGTCGGCGAGTCGCCGCCGCGGGCATGGATCAGAAACGGCAGGAACAGCAGGTAGCCCATGCGTGTCGCGGTATCCAGCGCGCCTATCGTCGTCAGGATGCCGAAGCCACCGCGGCCCCGGCCGGCCTTGGCCTGGGCGGGCGCATCGCGGACCACGCGCGTACTGGGTGCCAGGGCCAGCAGGGCAATCACCAGTGCGACGCCCAGCACCGCCATCAACGCCAGCACGGGTCGCCAGGCCAGAAGCGGCAGCAGCAACGCGACCACCGCCGGCAGCACCGCCTTGCCGAGATCTCCCGAGAAGTTGTAGATGCCCAGCGGCCGTCGCGACTCGGTCCCATAGGTATCGGTGACCAGCATGGAGCCCCTCGGGTGCTGGATGCTCGATCCGATCCCGGCCACGACCAGCCCGACGCACAGGCCTGCGAAGCCGAGCGGCAGGGCCATCAGCAGCAGACCGGCCGACGCCAGCAGGGTTGAGAGAATCAGCGACGCCCGCGGCGACGCGTTGCGCAGCATGCGGTCCGCCGGGATTTGCAATCCGCCCATGGTCCCGTAGTAGAGCGCGCGAACTAGCGCCAGCGCCGCGTAGGAGAGGCCGAACTGCGCCTGCCACACCGGCAGGAAGGCATACAGGCCATCCGTGTAACCGTCATGCAACGCATGGGTCAGACAGGCGGCCAGCAGGCTGCGGGACCTGGGTGTGGTGGCGGTAGGTGAATCCGATGCTGCACGGAGATCGAGTGACGTCTTCATGCAATCAGGGTAAATATGATAGAAAAAATTGAAAATCGATATCTTCTCACCTATAAATTTTAGATTTTCTAAAGGAATCGCTATGCGCCGTCTTCCCCCTCTCAATGCGCTGCG
This sequence comes from Pseudomonas sp. PS02288, assembly GCF_029959715.1. NCBI lineage: Bacteria > Pseudomonadati > Pseudomonadota > Gammaproteobacteria > Pseudomonadales > Pseudomonadaceae > Pseudomonas > Pseudomonas sp. PS02288. The sequence goes on from NZ_JASCPA010000047.1 coordinate 38,380, forward strand.
TGCATTCGAAGCCGCCGTCCGCACGGGCAGCTACGCCGATGCGGCCCTGCAGCTCGGGGTCACCCATGGCGCGGTGAGCCAGCAGATCGCCACGCTGGAAGGCTGGTTGGGCGAAAAGCTCTTCACCAAGGAAGGCCGCCGCATGGTCGCCACGCCGATGGCCCGTGCCTTCGCCGCGGAGGTCGGCCTGTCGTTCGATCGCCTGGCGGTCGCCGCGAGTGCCTGCGGCCGGCCAGGTGTGCGGCGGATACTCCGGGTCAGCGCTCCGACCAGCCTGGCGATGCGCTGGTTGATCCCCCGGCTGCACCGCTACCACGCCGAGCATCCAGACGTCGAAGTCGTGGTCACCACCGTTTCGTGCGTGGTCGAGGACATGCGCGGCGGTGTCGACGTGGCGATTCGGCGGGGCGTCGCGAGGAACGACCTCTGGCCGCAACACCAGGTCGTGCCGCTGCTGGAGGATGTCGACACGCTGATCATGAGCCCGGCGCTGTTCGCCCGGCGACCGATCCACGCGCCGCGCGACATCGAGGGGCACAACCTGCTCGCCAGCGAGACCAGGGCCGGCGACTGGGACAACTGGCTGGAGGCGGCCGGGCTCCAGCACCTGGCGGGGTTGCCACGGCAGACCTTCGATCACTTCTTCGTGACCCGCCAGGCGCTGGAGGATGGGCTGGGAATCGGCATCGGCCCGATGCCGATGCTGGAGATCGACATCGCCCGCGGCAACCTGATGATGCCGCTTCCGGACATCCGTGTTCCGCGCACGGGCTACGTGGCGATCTACCCGCGCCAGGCCGATCCGGCGCAGCTGTACGCGGGCTTCGTCGACTGGCTGGCGAGCGAAGCCTCGCGACCCTCGGGCGTGGAGCCCTGAGTCAAGGCGTCCGACCAGGAGAAGGTTTCAGCGGTTAGGGGGTGACTGGTCGACGCTGCCGGGTGCTGCACGGTCCCGGCAGCGGATCGATTCGCCGATCAGGAGAAACCGACCACGGCGTGCGGCACGTAGGGCGCCTCGAGCTGGGCGATTTCTTCTTCGCTCAGCGTCAGCTGCAGGGCGGCCAGCGCATCGGGTAGGTGCTGAGGTTTCGAGGCGCCGATGATCGGGGCGCTGACGCCGGGCCTGGCCAGCACCCAGGCCAGCGCCACCTGCGCAGGGGGTACGCCGCGCGCCGCGGCGACCGCCGCCACCGCCTCGATCACCTTGCGGTCGGCCTCGGCGGTGTGCGCGTAGAGCGACTTGCCGAACTGGTCGCTTTCCGCGCGCTCGCTGGTCTCGTTCCACGGCCGCGTGAGGCGGCCACGCGCCATCGGGCTCCAGGGAATCACACCGATACCCTCGGCCCGGCACAGCGGCAGCATCTCGCGCTCCTCCTCGCGGTAGAGCAGGTTGAGGTAATTCTGCATGGTGGCGAAACGGGTCCAGCCATTGGCGCGGGCGACGTGCAGCATAGAGGCGAACTGCCAGGCGTACATCGACGAAGCACCGATGTAGCGGGCCTTGCCGGCCTTCACCACGTCGTGCAGCGCCTCCAGGGTTTCCTCGATCGGCACCTGATAGTCGAAGCGGTGGATCTGGTAGAGGTCCACGTAGTCGGTGCCCAGGCGGCGCAGCGAGTTATCGATCTCCTGCATGATCGCCTTGCGGCTCAGCCCGGCGCCATTCGGCCCGGCGTGCATGCGGCCGTTGACCTTGGTGGCGATCACCACTTCTTCGCGGCGGGTGAACTCCTTCAGCGCGCGGCCGACGATCTCCTCCGAGGTGCCGTCCGAGTAGATGTTGGCGGTGTCGAAGAAGTTGATCCCGGCCTCCACGGCCTGGCGGATCAGCGGCCGGCTCTGCGCCTCGTCGAGCGTCCAGGGGTGGCTGCCGCGGTCGGGCACGCCGTAGGTCATGCAGCCGAGGCACAGCCGCGATACGTCGAGGCCGGTGCGGCCGAGCTTGTGGTACTCCATGCGATTCTCCTGATCGGTGAGGGCGGCGTTCTGGCCGCCGGTGGCGTATTCGTCGCGCCTGTGGCCTGGCGCCTGGGCTCAAATGAATAGGCGCAGTTCCGGCTTGAACAGGCCAATGAGAAACCATATGGCCTGGAATACCAGGATGCACAGCGCGTAGAGCCTGATCTGCTCGGCGTTCCAGCTCGGCGCCATCCAGTGGATCAGCCAGAACGACGTCCATCCTTCGACGACGCGAGCGCCGCCCCAGCAGAGAATCCATAGCCAGAATGTCGCGGTCAGCGCATGCCAGGACAGCCAGGCGAGTGTGGTCATCATCGGACTCCTTTCCAATCAGATAAGTGCCGGCGGGGCACGCCCAGCGGCCGCACGCCCGTGCAGCGGACAGGGTACGCGAAACAGGGCGCTTTTTGAGCGGTGCAGAAGCGCTTGGGGGCCAGGCGCACGGCGGAGCGTATCCAGCGATTCGGCCCCGAGCCTCCTGCACGAGAAGGGCGCGCGGCGGTTGCGCGTGGGCGATTGCGGCGAGATTCCTTCGCCCATGAAAAAGGCCGCCGGGTTGCCCCGGCGGCCTCTGGTCCTGCAGTGCTGGTTTACTTCGCTTCGAACACCAGGTTGCCGTTACCGTCCTCTTCGAAGC